>JBQTHW010000209.1:0-18576 GCA_052389495.1 Methanobacteriota archaeon
GGTTCGGTCCGCCCTCGCCCGTCGAGGTGGATGTGCTCCTCCAGGAGTTCTTCCGCTGGTACGCGCCCAGCCGCGATCGCTTGCACCCCGTCGAACTCGCGGCGCTCGTCCACCTGAAGTTCGTCACGGTCCATCCCTTCGCGGACGGGAACGGCAGGGTCGCCCGGCTGCTCATGAACTTCGTCCTTCACGAGCGGGGCTATCCCATGCTGAACATCCCCTACGAGGGCCGTGCACGGTATTACGCCGCGTTGGAGCGAGCGCAGACGAAGGGCGTCGAGGGCATCTTCGTGCAGTGGTTCCTCAGGCACTACGTCCGGTCGCATCGACGGCTGCTGATGCGGCGATTGGAATGAGGCGCTCACGGGATTGATGCGGACTTGGCCGGGCCCACTCTCGGCTAGCGGCATCCGCGGGATCGGCTGTTGAACAGTCGCGATGCGATTCGAAGAGTCCCTCGACCCACGCGTTGCCGAGACGCGCCTCGGCGCATGCGACCCCAACGCATATCGAGTGGCGGTACCATGTGGAGCGCGCATGAGAGCGACCGCGCCGGGAAGACGGGGTCTCGTTCGGCGGTTTGTGGTTCTCGGCGTGATTCTCGCCGGCCTCCTCGTCGTGATCGTGCTCGTCTCCGCTTCGGGGGATGATGTCGCGGTTGGACTTTGGCTCGCTCTCGCCGCGGTGGGCGTCGTGTTCGGGATTGCGGCGTGGGCTCTTTTCGCCGCGCCCATCATGCTGGAGCGACTCGACTACTTCGACAGACCCCCAACGATTCCGAGAGAAGGGAAGCGCGAGTAGTCAATCAGCGCTGATTGAAGGCCGCGCTAATCGAGAACACCAGCGTGGGTCCAAATCTTGCAGGGCTCACTTCTGCCCCGAGTCTGTCGGATAGCGCCCCTGTCGACACGACGCCGGTCCCGGGTTCCATCGAGATCAGCGAGGTTTCCTCGTCCGATCCACGTGCCGGAGCAGGTCGGACGCCTGGCGCTCCGTGAGTTCGTCGGCTGCGGGCAGCCGCCCCACGAGATCCCGCCAGTGTCGATCCTTCGCGAACACCTTACGCAGGATCGTCGCGGCCTCGCCCCATCGATGTCGCTTCGCGAGCTCGATTGCCATCCAGAATTCGATCTCCGGATTCCCTCCAACCCCACGCGCGCCCGCCCGGAACGCCGCGAAGGCGCGGCGGTCGTCTCGGCTCCGGAGGGCGGAATCGGCCTCCGACATCTGGGCGTACGCCCGATGTAGTGTCACCAAACGGCGCAGCTCAACCAGCGGCCGCTTGTGATCCTCGACGCGAAGCTCGAGGACGCGGCCCTCCCAGGGCCGGGCGGGGACCGATCCCTTCACGATGAGCATCGCCGCGGACTGCGCGCCCCGAATGTCCCCGCCGGCCGCCTCCGCGGCCTCGAGGGTCCGCAGGAGACGCTCCGCGAGGTCCCCCGCGGCTCGCCGAACCTGGCGGGCCATCGCCGGAACGACGTCGTCCGTGAGCATCATGTTCGCCTGCACGCTCCAGCCCGGCCCGACTACGTGGCCCGCGCTCGGGATGCACTTCGCGCCCGTGTGCGCGGCCGCTCGTCCCGCTGCGTCGATCATCGCGACCTGACGCACGTCGCGTTTCGGGTCGCCGGCGACGAGTTCCGCGAGGGCCTCCGGGGCCGGAATCCCTTTCCTCATCAGGTCGAGCCCGCGCGGGCCGTACGAAATCTCAAGGGTCGCCTGCGTCGCGACCCCGCCGACGCCGGCCTCGGCCCATGGGACGTCGGCTCCCACGGAGAAGTAATGGGACTGGACCCCCACGCCGAGGTCTCCCGTCCGGGAGTCCCGCGCGACGACCGAGTATGTATGCGCGATTGGTCTGCGCGCCATGACGCCGGAATCGCGATCGAGTCTATTACACCCCGCGCCGAGCGGCGAAGTCGCGAGTCATAGGGCTATGCGAGGCTGAATAATTCCAGTCGGAAGACTTATGTTCCTCCCTCCGGTGCTGCACGCTGACCGTCAGAGGACCGGCTACATGGGCTGTGTGCGGGGCCTCCGCTGTCGTGAATGCGGGGCCGAATACTCACCGACGCGGATCACCGTGTGCAACGCCTGCTTCGGGCCTCTCGAGGTGTCGTACGAGCTGGACGCGGTCCGGGCTTCCTTCACCCGAACCGCCCTCGAACGTCGACCTCCGGACCTCTGGCGGTACCGCGAACTCCTGCCGATCTTCGACGACGCGAGCCGTGTTGACATGCGGCCCGGATACACGCCGCTGCGGAGAGCGGAGAACCTCGGACATGCGCTGGACGTCAAGGACCTCTGGGTCAAGGACGACACCGTGAACCCGACGTATTCCTTCAAGGACCGGCCGGTCGCCGTCGCCGTCGCGAAGGCGCGGGAGTGGGGACTCGATGCGGTCGGCTGCGCATCGACGGGGAATCTTGCGGCGGCGACCGCCGCGGCCGCCGCGAAGGCCCGCCTCCCCTGCTACGTGTTCGCGTCCGCGCACCTCGAGCCGACGAAGCTCCTCCTTCCGCGCCTGTACGGCGCGACCCTCGTCCCCATCGACGGCACGTACGACGACGCGAACCGGGTCGCCCTCATGACCGCCGACACGCGCGGCTGGGGCTTCGTGAACATCAACCTGCGCCCGTATTACGCGGAGGGCTCGAAGACGCTCCTGTTCGAGACGTGGGAGCAGCTCGGCTTCGCCCTGCCGGACGTCATCGTGACGCCGCTCGGCTCGGGTCTCCTCATGACGGCCGTCGACAAGGCGATCCACGAGCTCGTCGGCCTGGGCGAACTGGCCGGGACGACGACGCGCCTCGTCGGTACGCAGGCGGCGGGCTGCGCCCCGATCGTCCGGGGCTTCGAGTCGCCGGACGGCCGGCCGAGGCCCGTGAGGCGGCCCGACACGGTTGCGGAGTCCCTCGCGATCGGCGACCCCGCGTCGGGCTACGAGGCGGTCCAGATCATGCGGCGCACCGGCGGCTTCGCGGACGCGCCGACGGACGAGGAGATCATCGAGGCGCAGGAGCTCCTCGCGCGGACGGAGGGCGTCCTCGCGGAGCCCGCGGGCGGCACGACCGTTGCGACGCTCAAGCGCGCGCGAGAAGGGGGTCGCGTCGACCGCGACGAACGCGTCGTCCTGTTCGTGACGGGGAACGGCCTGAAGGCCCCGCACGTCTTCGCGCGGGACTTCCCGCCGATCGCTCCCGTGGCCGCCAACCGTGCCGCCGTCGACGCGTACCTCGGAGGGCTTCCCCGTGGTTAGGCTCGTCCTCGCCTCGCCGATCGCCGTCGCGACGCGCGGGGATCGGGAGATCGACATCGACTTCGAGGGGACCCTCGCGGGGCTGTTCGAGCGCGTGGCGGAGCGATACGGAAAGGACTTCCGCGCGCGCATCCTCGAGACGGACGGAGCGTTGAAGCGCTTCGTGAACGTGTACGTGAACGGCGAGGACGCGCGCTACCTGAACGGTCTCGAGACGCCGATCCATCGGGACGCGACGGTGGACCTGCTCCCGGCGATCGCGGGCGGCTGAGGTCCGGCATGGCGCGTCCGTGGTTCCGGGCCCGCGCGCCCGCCACGATCGCGAACGTCGGGCCCGGACTCGACGTCCTGTGTCTGGCCGTCCGCGGTCCACACGACATCGTGGCCGTGCGGCCCGCCGCGTCCGACTCCCTGCGTGTGTCCGGCGTCGACGCCGGGGTGATCCCCAGCGCCTTCACGGAGAACACGGCCGGGATCGTGATCGACGCGATGCGACGGCGGACCGGGATCCGGACGTCCCTCGAGGTACGCGTGGCGAAGGGCCTCCCCGCGGGGCGCGGGCTCGGGAGTTCCGCCGCCTCGTGCGCGGGCGCCGCCCTAGCGTTCCTCGAGGCGTTCCCGAAGGCGAGGACCCTACGCCCGGTCGACGTGGTCCACGCCGCGGTCGAAGGCGAGGCGGCGGTCGCCGGTCGACACTACGACAACGTCGCCGGGGCCCTCCTGGGTGGGTTCGTCTCGATCGCCTCGACGGACCCCCTCGTCCTCGCCCGGGAGCCCGTGAGTCCGAGGATCCACGTCGCCCTCGCGATCCCGGACCTCGTCCTGCGGACGGAGGACATGCGTCGCGCCCTGCCGCAGGACGTCCCCTTGGGCGACGCGATCTCGAACGTCGGGCAGGCGGCAACCCTCGCCGTCGCCCTCGTCCGAGGGGACGCGGTCCTGGCCGGCCGGTGTCTCGACGACCGGTTCGCGACGCCCCGCCGCGCCCCGTACCTGAAGGGGTACGCGGAGGCGAGGGACGCGTCCCTGCGCGCCGGCGCGACGGGCTTCTCGATCAGCGGCTCCGGCTCGACGGTCTTCGCGCTCGCCGCCTCGCGGACGGCGGCTCAGCGTTCCGCCAAGGCCATGGCGCATGCCTTCCGCGCGGTTGGCGGAAACGCCAAGGCCCTCGCGACGAGGGTTGACAACGCGGTCCCCCTCCGTCGTCTCCTAGGGCGTGCCGGCTCGAGCTTCACCCTTGCCACTCCGTAGCCCGAAATAAATCGCGCGGCGCGAAACATAATTATACCACCCTGGCGTACCGCGGGGATACCAGGATGTGCGCAGCCCACCCGACCGGTGTACTGACGCTTATTACGCGGCCGTGCTAGTCGCACGACCGCCTCGACCCGCATCCTGTTTGGAAGGTTTTGGGTTCGTAGGTGGTCAGAGTGAAAACTCCACGCGGTCCCCCGCGCCCCACGGCGGGAGCAGTGAGCGGAGCGAGTGCGAACGAGCCGTCCGTCGAAGCGCGGAGGCCCTTCTCGAGGGAGTACCTCGACTACTGGGTGCCGCTTCCGGACCTTGAGGTCGAAAACTGAGCGGGTGGCCCATGCCGCCGAAGACCGAGACGATCTGGATGGACGGGCGCTGGGTGCCCTGGGACGAGGCGAAGGTCCACGTCCTCGTGCACGGCCTGCACTACGGGACGAGCGTCTTCGAGGGAATGCGCTGCTACCGGACGTCGGCCGGGCCGGCGATCTTCCGGCTCGAGGACCACCTCCGGCGCATGTTCCGGAGCGCGGCGTTCCTGTACATGCCGATGCCGTACGGCCTCGACGAGCTCGCGGACGTCTGCCGCCGAACCGTCGTCCGGAACGACCTCGAGGACTGCTACGTCCGGCCGATCGTGACGTACGGCGTCGGCGGGATGAACTGCAGCTTCAAGGACAACGCGGTCCACGTGGCGGTCGCCGCGTGGCCCGGGGGCGCCTACCTCGGCGAGGACGGCATGCGCCGCGGGATCCGCGTCAAGACCGTCTCGTGGCTCAAGACCCCCACGACGGCGATGCCGAGCGCGGCGAAAATCGCCGGGGCCTACGTGAACTCGTGCCTCGCGTACCAGGAGGCGATGCGGGCGGGCTTCGACGAGGCGCTGCTCCTGAGCACGAACGGCAACGTCGCGGAGGGCACAGGCGAGAACCTGTTCGTCGTCCGCGACGGCGCCCTGGCGACCCCTCCGACGTCGGACCACCTCGTCCCCGGCATCACGCGGGACTCCGTCATGCGGATCGCCACGGACCTCGGCTACGAGATGCGGGAGGCCTCCCTGACCCTCGCGGACGTCCTCGCGGCGGACGAGGTCTTCCTCACCGGGACGGCGGCGGAGGTCACCCCCGTCCGGGAGATCGATTTCCACGCGATCGGCCCGGGCCGCGCGGGTCCGACGACCCTCGAGATCCAGAAGGCGTTCTTCGCGGCGGTCCGCGGGGAGAGCCCACAGTACCGCGAATGGCTCGCGCACGTCCGCGTGCCCGGGGGGAGTTCGGCGCGTGCAGATGAACTTCGACAAGCGTCGGAATCGGTGTCGGCAAATGCTAAGTAAGGCGTCGTCCGTGGGCACCGCGCCGACCCGTCGGGGAGGCCTGGCATGAAGGGCGCCCGCGTCGCCGTCGAGATGCTCAAGGAGCACGGTGTGTCCGTCGTCTTCGGCCACCCGGGCGGCGCCGTCCTGCCCCTGTACGACGAGCTGTACGCCTCGGGGATCCGGCACGTCCTCACGCGGCACGAGCAGAACGCGGGCCACATGGCCGACGGGTACGCCCGCGTCCTCAAGCGTCCCGGCGTCGCGATCGCGACGTCGGGCCCGGGCGCGACGAACCTGATCACGGGCATCGCGACGGCATACATGGACTCGTCCCCCGTCGTCGCCATCACGGGCCAGGTCGCGACGACCGTCATGGGGAACGACGCCTTCCAGGAGGTCGACGCGTTCGGCCTCATGATGCCGATCGTCAAGCACAACTGGCGGATCGAGAAGGCGGACGACGTCCCGCGCGTCTTCCGCGAGGCGTTCCACGTCTGCACGGACGGGCGGTTCGCGCCCGTGCACATCGACCTGCCCCTCGACGTGCAGCGGGACGAGGTCTCCGAGGCGGCGATGAAGCAGAAGTACACGCCGCGGAAGCACCGCAAGAAGGACCTGTCCCGCCTGCTCGACGCGATCAAGTTCATCGAGGAGGCCGACGAGCCCGTGATCCTGGTCGGCGGCGGCGGTCGCTGGTCCCAGGCCGGCCCGGACGTCGTGAGGCTCGCGGAGATGATCCAGGCGCCCGTCGTCACGACGCTCATGGGAAAGGGATCCGTCCCGGAGGACCACCCGCTCGTCCTCGGTCCCGTCGGGATGCACGGGAAGATGGTCGCGACCCACACGCTGAACTGCGGGGACACGATCATCGCCCTGGGCACCCGGTTCTCGGACCGGTCGACGGGCAAGCTGAGCGAGTTCGGGAAGCAGCAGAAGATCGTCCACGTCGACATCGACTCGTCGGAGGTCGGCAAGAACGTGCCGAACGTCGTCGGCCTCGTCGGCGACATGTACTCCGTCGTGAACGCGCTCATCGCGGGGCTCGAGCGCCGCGCGCGGAGGAAGCGGTCCGCGTGGACGGAGCGCGTCGCCCAGTGGAAGCGCGAGTGCGCGTGCGTGTACAACTACAGCGGCCAGCCGATCCTTCCGCAAAAGATCATCTGGGAGCTGAACCGCCTCCTGCCCGACGACGCGATCCTGACGACGGGCGTGGGCCGGAACCAGATGTGGGCGGAGCACTTCTACGACGTCCGCGGGAAGCGGATGTTCCTCACGTCGGGCGGGCTCGGCACGATGGGCTTCGGCTTCCCTGCGGCCGTCGGGGCGAAGATCGCCGCGCCGGACCGTTTCGTCATGGACCTCGACGGCGACGGATCCCTCCAGATGACGATGAAGGAGCTCGCGACCGCGCGGGAGAACGGGATCAACGTCGGCGTCCTCGTGATGAACGACTCCTCCCTGGGCATGGTGTGGCAGTGGCAGAAGATGTGGTACAGCGAGCGCTACTCCGCCGTGGACCTCGGGAAGATCCCGGACTTCCTGAAGATCGCGGAGGCGTACGGGTGCGAGGCCGTGCGCGTCGAGCGCGAGGGCGACCTGGCGGACGCGATCGAGCAGGCCCAGCACGCGGACACCCCGTTCCTCATCGACGTCCCGATCGACCCGAACGAGCTCATGCTCCCGATCATGCCGCCCGGGAAGTCGGCCAAGGAGGTCATCCTCGGCCCGAGGTGCATCTGGAAAGGAGGCCAGCCCCTTGCAAGTCCTATCCCTGCTCGTGCATGACGGCTGGGGCGTGATGCAGCGCATCACGGCCGTCTTCACGCGGAAACGGATCTCGATCGACACGATCCTCGCGGGCAAGTGCGAGAAGGAGGGATGCGCGCGCGTCCTGCTCGCCTCGACGCATCCGCTCTTCCCGAAGATGGTCGAGCACCTCCGACGGGTGCACGACGTCCTCGAGGTCGACTACATCGAGAACGACGCGGAGGCGTTCGCGCTCCTTCGCACGGCGGCGCACGCGCGCGTCGCGCTGTCGGGGAAGGCGGCGGAGGTCGACGCGAAGGTCGCGGGCGAGAACGGCGCAGAGTACGTGACCGCGTACGGCGCCCTCTAGTGGAGGCGTTTCGTTGGCGAAGCTGTACTACGACAAGGACGCGGACCTGAAGGCGCTCGACGGCCGGCGCGTCGCCGTCGTCGGATACGGGATCCAGGGGCGGGCGCAAGCCCTGAACCTACACGACAGCGGCGCCGACGTCGTCGTCGCCGTGCGGGCGGGCGGCGAGTCGTGGGTCGCCGCGAAGCGAGACGGACTCGAGGTCTCCGAGATCGGACCCGCCGTCGCGTCGGCCGACGTCGTGATGATGCTCATTCCCGACGAGGTGCAGCCCGAGGTGTACAGGGCCGACGTCGCGCCGAACCTGGGGAAGGGCGCGACCCTCGACTTCGCGCACGGCTTCAACGTCCGCTTCGGGACGGTCGTCCCACCGAAGCACGCGGACGTGATCATGATCGCCCCGAAGGGACCCGGCGCCGCGGTCCGGGACACGTACCTCAAGGGGATCGGTGTGCCGGCCCTCCTCGCGGTCCACCAGGACGCGACGGGGACGGCGAAGGCCACCGCCCTCGCGATCGCGAAGGGGATCGGCGCGACGCGGATGGGCGTCATCGAGACGACGTTCACGGAGGAATGCGAGACGGACCTGTTCGGCGAACAGGTCGACCTGTGCGGAGGCGTGTCGGAGCTGATCAAGACCTCGTTCGACGTCCTCGTGTCGAACGGCTACCAGCCCGAGCTCGCGTACTTCGAAGTCCTCCACGAGCTCAAGATGATCGTCGACCTGATTCAGGCGGGCGGCATCGAGAACATGTGGGCGAACGTGTCGAACACGGCGGAGTTCGGCGGCCGCACGCGCGGCCGGCGCGTGATCGACGACCGCGTCCGTGAAAACATGGAGGCGCTCCTTCGGGACATCAAGTCCGGACGGTTCGCGAAGGAGTGGACGGAGGAATACCGGAAGGGCATGCCGACCCTGGAGAGGGCGCGGAAGGAGGAGCCCGAGTCCCAGCTCGAACGGGTCGGGCGGGACGTCCGGCGGATGTTCACGTGACCGGTGGTGGGCGTGGAGGCGGTCCGGGTCGAATGCGTGAGTTGCGGGACGGCGTTCCGCGGCCGAGAGGACCTGTATGGCTGCGAACGTTGCGGGAGCCTTCTCCAGGTCGTCCTGGACACGTCCGGCCTGACGTACGACGCCCTGCGTAGCCGCTGGCGCGAGCGTCCGATCCGCGTGTGGCGCTACCGGGAGATGCTCCCGGCCGGCGGCGGGGCCGGGGAAGTCAGCCTCGACGAGGGCGGCACGGGACTGCTGCCCGTCCGCGTGCTCGCGACCTCGGCCCCGACGGTGCCGACGTTCGTGAAGAACGAGGGCCAGAACCCGACAGGTTCCTTCAAGGACCGAGGGATGACGGTCGGGGTGACGCAGGCGCGCGCCCAGGGCCGGACCCGCGTGATCTGCGCCTCGACGGGCAACACGGCCGCGGCGCTCGCCGCGTACGCGTCGCGGGCAGGCATGGAGTGCATCGTCCTCATCCCGTCCGGCGGAATCGCCCGGGGGAAGCTCGCGCAGGCGCTCTTCGCGGGCGCCCGCGTGGTCTCGATCCGCGGCACGTTCGACGACGCGATGCGCCTCGTCGTGAAGGCGGCGGAGCGGCTCAACGCGTACATCCTGAATTCGATCAACCCGTACCGGATCGAAGGCCAGAAGACCGCCGCGTTCGAGGTGTTCGAACAGCTCGGAGGGCGCGTGCCCGACTGGCTCGTCTGCCCCGTCGGGAACGGCGGCAACCTCGCGGCGTACTGGAAAGGCTTCAAGGAGCTCCGGGAGATCGGCGCGACGGACCGCCTTCCCCGTCTCGTCGGCGTGCAGTCCGAGGGCGCCTCCCCGATCGCGGACGCGATCCTCCAGAAGAAGGACGCGATCGTGCCCGTCGCGAACCCCGTCACCGTCGCGAGCGCGATCCGCATCGGGAACCCGGCGAACTGGCGCAAGACGCTCCCCGCGATCCGGGAGTCGGACGGGATGGCCCTCAAGCTCCCGGACGCCACGATCCTGGAGGCCCAGGGCCTCCTCGCCCGCTCGGAGGGGCTATTCGTCGAGCCGGCGAGCGCGGCGAGCGTGGCGGGCGCGATGCGCCTCGCGCGCGACGGCACGTTCGACGAGGACGACCGCGTCGTCTGCGTCGCCACGGGCCACGGGCTGAAGGACCCCGAGAGTGCGTTGCGCGCGAAGGGTGAGTCCCTGCCGATCGACGCGGACGTCGACGCGATCGTGCGTGCGGTGGAGGGCGGTGCGCGATGAGGGTGATCCTCGTCGGTCTGGGTGCGCTCGGTCAGGGGCTCCTGCACCACCTGGACGCGCGAGAGGAGCACCTCCTCGACGCGTACGGCCTGCGCGTGAAGGTCGTCGCGGCGCTCGACCGGAGCGGCGCGATCGTCCGACCGACCGGCGTCGACCCGGCCGTCCTCCTGAAGGCGAAGCGGTCCCGCGAGGGCCTCGCGTCCCTGCAGCCGTGGTACCGCCCCGGGCGGCGGGCGCTCGAGATCATCCACACGGTCGACGCGGACGCGATCGTCGAGATCACGCCGACGAACATCCTCGACGGCGAACCGGCGATGTCCCACATCCGCGGTGCGCTCAAGGCGCGCCGGCACGTCGTCACGGCGAACAAGGGCCCGATCGCCTTGGCGATGCACTACCTGACGTCCCTCGCAGAGGAGATGGGCGTCGTCCTGAGGTTCAGCGGGACGGTCGGGGGCGGCACCCCCGTCCTCGATCTCGCGCGCCTCGCGCTCCGCGGCGAGCGGGTCGTCCAGATCGCGGGCATCGTGAACGGGACGACGAACTACATCCTGACGCGGATGGCCGAGGGCCTCGCGTTCGAGGACGCGCTCCGGGAGGCGATCAAGCACGGGTACGCGGAGGCCGACCCCTCGTACGACACGAAGGGGATCGATGCGAGCATCAAGCTCGCGATCCTCGCGAACTGGGTCATGGGCGCGAAACTCCACATGACGGACATCTCGACGCGCGGGATCGAGGGCGTCACGCAGGCGGACATCCAGCGGGCGAAGGGACAGGGCAAGGTGGTCAAGCTCATCGCGCGGTACGACGGCGCGAGGGCGAGCGTCGAGCCCGAGCTGATCCCTGCGGGCGACCCGCTCAACGTGCCGGGGGCCCTGAATGCGATCACGTACACGACGGAGGACCTCGGCCCCATCACGCTGCTGGGGAAGGGCGCGGGTGGCCGGGAGACGTCCGCCGCCCTCCTCCGGGACCTCATCGACATCCATTTGCGGACGAAGTGATTCCGTCCGAGGTGGGGAGGCCACAAACCTGTCCGAACCGGAACGGTCGAAGCTGAAGCATCGGAGCTGGGAGGTCACGGAGGGCCCCGAGCGCGCCCCCGCGCGGGCGTACCTCCGGGCGATGGGCCTCGGGGACGCGGAGATCGCCCGACCCTTCGTCGGCGTCGCGAGCTCGTGGAACGAGGTCACCCCGTGTCAGATGAGCCTCGACGGCGTCGCGAAGCGTGTCAAGGCGGGCGTTCAGGCCGCGGGCGGGACGCCGCGTGAGTTCCTGACGATCGCGATCTCGGACGGCATCGCGATGGGCCACGAGGGGATGCGTGCGTCCCTCGTGAGCCGCGAGGTCATCGCGGACTCGATCGAGCTCGTGATGCACGCGCACCGGTACGACGCGCTCGTCGCGTGCGCGGGCTGCGACAAGACGATTCCCGGGTCCCTCATGGCGATGGCTCGCGTTAACGTCCCCGCGATCTTCACGTACGGGGGGACCGCCCTCCCCGGGACGTACGACGGCCACGACGTCACGATCCAGGACGTCTTCGAAGGCGTGGGTGCCTACGCGACGGGGAAGATGACGTACGCGCAGCTCGACGCCCTCGAGCGGTGCGCGTTCCCGGGTGCGGGCACGTGCGCAGGCCTCTTCACGGCGAACACGATGGCCTCGGTGGCGGAGGCGCTCGGCCTTACGCTGCCGGGCGACGCCGCAATCCCCGCGGTGGATCCGGACCGCGAGGCGATCGCGGAGCGGGCGGGACATGCGGTCCTTCGTGCGCTCGAACTCGGTATTCGTCCCCGAGACATCCTGACGTTCGAGGCCTTCGAGAACGCGATCGCCCTCGACGCCGCGATGGGCGGATCGACGAACGCGGTTCTCCATCTCCTTGCGATTGCGCACGAGGCCAACGTGACGTTGACGTTGGACGACTTCGACCGCATCGCTCGGAAGGTCCCTCACGTCGTGAGCATGAAGCCCGGTGGCAAGTACGTGATGGCGGACCTCTATCGCGCCGGCGGGATTCCCGCCGTGATGCGCCGTCTTCTGGACGCGGGAAAGCTCCACGGGGAAGCCGGCACGGTCTCGGGAGAGACGATCAAGGAGCGGCTCGCGCATGCGAGGGTCGATCTCTCGGACGAGCTCGTGCGCCCCGTCGAGAGGCCGATCAACCCGGCGGGCACGATCGCGGTCCTCCGGGGAAACCTCGCGCCGGACGGCGCGGTCGTCAAGACGGCCCTCGTCGGGCAGCTCGTCTTCCGAGGACTCGCGCGCGTCTTCGACGGAGAGGAGGCCGCCTCCGAGGTCGCGCGTCGTGGAGGTATCCATCCTGGCGACGTCGTGGTCGTGCGATACGAAGGGCCGAAGGGCGGCCCCGGGATGCGGGAGATGCTCGCCCTCACGGCGGTGCTCGTGGGGCAGGGACTCGGAGAGCAGGTCGCGTTGATCACGGACGGACGGTTCTCCGGGGCCACCCGGGGGCTCATGGTCGGACACGTGTCTCCGGAGGCCTGGGATGGAGGGGTCATCGCGCTGCTTCGTGACGGCGACGCCGTCCGGATCGACATCCCGAATCGACGGCTGACGGTCGAGCTCGCCGACGAAGAGCTGGCGCGTCGACAGCGCACGTGGTCGAGGATCGAGCCGCGATACCGCCGGGGCGCGATCGCGAAGTATGCCAAGCTCGTTTCATCCGCGGCGACGGGTGCCGTGTGCGGCTGACCCGGGGTTCCGCGACTCTACCGTCTCGTCGCGTTCACGTAGCTTCTCCGAACGAAAGGCATCACGGACTTCACGTCTTCCGCTCTGGACATGGGCACCTTGACCCACGTTTTCGGAAGGGCTTTGCCGCCGAGTTGGGGCGGATCTCTTTCCGCGAGAGGCGATAGCGTCGGCCGGTCCTCCTCGCGAAGTTTCGTGATCACGATTCCGTCCGTCACCAGAAAGGCGAAGAACGAGTTCTTGTGGAAGTAGCAGAGACACCCCATCATCCGTTTCGTTCTCCCACCGGGCCACTTCAGGACATCCTTCTCCAGCGCGCGGCGAAACCACTCGGCTTGCGTTTCATCGTAGAACTTCATCGTTCCTTGCCCCCGTGGGCGCCTCGGACATGCGCGTCACCTGTCCACCTCTTGTAGGATCCGAATACCTTGACAAAGCCCGCGGTTGTAACAAGCGCTCCAACCGCCTCCCGGCACTTCGCGTCGTCCATGGTCCCCTCGAAGTCCGCGAAGAACACGTAGTTCCAGGGACGGGCGCGCCGAGGCCTGGACTCGAGTTTCGTGAGGTTGATCCCACGCTTCGCGAACTCGCCCAGGCACGCGTGGAGGGATCCGGGCACGTTCTTCGCGATGAACGCGATCGATGTCTTGTCCGCATCCCGAATTCGCTTTGGATGCTTCTCGAGGACGAAGAACCGGGTGTAGTTCTCGTGGTCTGTCTGGATCCCTTCCGCGAGGATTTTCATGCGGTAGATTCCCGCGCTTCGGCGACTCGCGATCGCGGCTTCCTCCCGACGTCCTCGCTCGCGAATCATCTTGACGCTGCCCGCGGTGTCGTACGTTGGCACCTGCCGCCACCTGGGATGGCGCGCCAGGAATCTCCGACACTGTCCGAGGGCCTGCGGGTGGCTGTACACGATTCGGAGGTCGTCCGTCGTTGCCTTGGGATTCGCGATGAGGCAGTGATCGATCGGCACGATGACCTCGCCCGTCACCGTGAGATCGTGTTCGAGGAGGAGATCGTTGACCTGGGCCACGGTGCCCTCAATCGAGTTCTCCACCGGCAGGACCGCGTGCGTCGCATTTGCTGTGTCGACCGCCTCGAAGGCGTCGCGGAACTCGAGGCAAGGGACCATCTCGACCGCCTCGCGGAAGACCGTTGCCACGGCGTCCTCGCTGTAGGCCCCTCGCTCGCCTTGGTAGGCGACCCGAGGTCTTCTCCGACGCGAGGCCAACCGACCCGCCTCACTGGTGGGCGCGCGCGGTCTCCTCCGCAAGTTCCTCCGCCCGCTTCGCCGCTGCGACGACCGCGTCCGTGATCGACTGCGGCACGCCGCGGGACTCCATGAGCTTGAAGCCCGCCTCCGTCGTCCCGTTCGGCGTCGCGACCATCTTGTACAGCTGCATCGGCTCGATCCCGTCCGTGAGGAGGAGTTCCGCGGTGCCCTTCATCGTTTGGAGGGCGAGTCGCGACGCGACGTCCCGCGGCAGACCCGCCCGGACGCCTCCTTCGATCATGAAGTGCGCGAGCGCGCCGATGAATCCGGGGCCGCTCCCGCTCAGCGCCGTCACGGCGGCGAGGTGCCGCTCCTCGACCTTCGTCACGCGGCCGAGGGCGCCCATCATCTCCTCGATGACCAGGGCATCCGCGTCGGAGGCCGTCGAGCCCAGGGCGAACGCCGTGGCGCCCTCCCCGACCGCGCACGCCAGGTTGGGCATCATCCTCGCAACGCGGCCGCGGCCCTTCAGAATCCTCTCCACGAACGCCGTGCGCACGCCCGCAGCGAGCGTGATTACGAGTGCGTCCTTCTTCACGTGGCCCGCGATCGAATCGACGAGGCCGGGCATGTCCTTCGGTTTCGCCGCGAGGACGAGGACGTCCGCACGTTCCGCGAGCTTCGCGGTCGTCGCCACGGCCTCGACGTCGTACTTCGCGGCGATCTCCTTCGCCCGCTGCGGGACCGCGTCGCTCACGAGAATCTTCGACGGCGCCACGACCCGGCCGACGACGAGCCCCCTCACGAGCGCTTCCCCCATCTTGCCCACGCCTGCGACGCCAATCGTGCGTTGTTCGTCCATGCGCCTCACCCCCCGTCACGACCGTCGATGCCCGACGGTCACACGGGGCCGGCGCCGGCCCGAGGCTTCGGGAACGGTCGCGGCGCGACAGAACGGAAGGGCTCGGTGCCCGCCGCGGGCGCCGTCCCGATGCGTCGCGTCGCTCGCTCCATGTCGTGCGTGGCCCGCGCGCCGGTCGCGCGCGGCGAGGGATTTTCATGATGGTACATCAACGTTTGGGGGTCTCCAGGGTGACGCACGGGCGGAAGTCGGAAATATCCGGCGACCGATTGGCGTTTCGCTCAGTCATGCCCATAACACTAAACTTTAAGCCGATTCCCCGGCTACGTCCGCACGCCCTGCTACTTGGCAGCGGGGAGGCGACGCAATGGAGCTCCGGTTTCGGAAGCCGCTTCTGCACACCTTGCTTCGTCTCCCCCCGGCCTAGCGGTGGACGGGACCCGGACTCCACCGGAACCGACCTCATCGGGCCCGCATTTTGGTGAAGCACCATGGCGCAAGCCGACACGGACCGAAGCATCTTCGTGAGCCCGTACAACGAACCCGTCCTCGGACGGCATGCGGACCGCAAGGTCCGGATCTTCGACACGACCCTCCGGGACGGTGAGCAGACGCCCGGCGTGGCCCTCGATCCGAAGGACAAGATGCAGATCGCACAGGTCCTCGACGACCTCGGGGTCGACACGATCGAGGCGGGGTTCGCGGTGAACTCGCCGGGCGAGTTCGACGCCGTACACGAGATCGCGGGCGCCGGACTCAAGCCCGAGATCTGCTCCCTCGCGCGCTGCCACCAGACGGACATCGACGCGGCGATCAAGGCGGAGGTCGACGCGATCCACGTCTTCATCGCGACGTCGGACATCCACCTGAAGCATAAGCTCCGGATGACGCGGGAGCAGGTCCTCGAGAAGGCCACGTGGGCCGTCGACTACGTGAAGGCGCACGGATTCGTCTGCGAGTTCTCCGCCGAGGATGCGACCCGGTCCGAGCTGCCGTTCCTCAAGCAGGTCATCCTGAAGGTCCAGGAGGCGAAGGCGGATCGGTTCGACGTCGCGGACACGGTCGGTTCGATCACGCCTCCCGCGATGCGCCACCTGATCGGGGCGCTCCGCGAGGTCGCGCGGATCCCCCTCGCCGTCCACTGCCACAACGACTTCGGGCTCGCGACCGCGAACAGCCTCGCGGCAATCGAGGCGGGTGGGGAGCAGGTCCACGTCACGGTGAACGGCATCGGCGAGCGGGCGGGGAACGCGAGCCTCGAGGAGGTCGTCATGGGCCTCCATGCGTTCTACGGGATCCGGACGGGCATCGACACGACGAAGCTCACGCACGTGTCGAAGCTCGTCTCCCGGCTCACGGGCGTGACGGTCCAGCCGAACAAGGCGATCGTCGGCGACAACGCGTTCTCCCACGAGTCGGGGATCCACGTCCACGGAATCCTCGGGAGCGCGTTCACGTACGAGCCCGTGACGCCGGACATGGTCGGAAAGGAGCGGCGGATCGTCGTCGGGAAGCACACGGGCGTGCACAGCGTCGAGAGCCGACTCAAGGACTACGGCTTCGCACTGTCCAAGGAGCAGCTCGCCAACGTCACGACGCGCGTGAAGAAACTCGCGGAGGACGGCAAGCGGGTCGACGACGCGGAGCTCCTCGCCCTCGCGTACGACGCGCAGGGGAAAGGGGTCGACACGGAACGCCTCGTCCGGCTCGAGGAGTTCACGGCGATCACCGGGTTCAACTTCACCCCGACCTCGACGATCGCGCTGATCGTGAACGGGGAGAAGCGACGCGCCTCGGAGACGGGCGTGGGACCGATCGACGCCGCCTTGAAGGCGATCCGCTCCGCCGTGTCGAAGGGCATCACGCTCGACGAGTTCCGCCTCGAGGCGATCACGGGCGGATCCGACAGCCTGTGCCAGGTCACGGTGCGGCTCGGGGACAAGGACCCCGCCGCCGTGTCGGCGCTGGGCCGCGCGGTCGGACCCGACATCGTGACGACGTCCGTCGACGCCGCGATGGAGGCCCTCAACCGGCTCCTGTGGGCGAAGGCGCAAATCGTCGGGTCGAAGGGCTAGGTTCCCGCCCGCCTCACGCGGGTCCTCGGACGACCCGAAGCCCGATGTTCCAGCCGACCTTTGTCCTCGCTCCGAGGAGGATCATCTGCGCCGCAATCGGCTCGATGTACCGCGACGCGCTCAAGGGCCCCGCGTCGATCGCATCGAAGCCCATGTCCCGCCCGAGGCGCAGGACGACGTCCTTCGCCTTCCCGTCGTCGCTGGCGACGAACAGCGTCAGCGTGTCGTTGCCCGCCTTGCCTGCGGCCATGTAGCGCGCGAAGACCGTGTTGAAGGCCTTCACGATCCGGGCCCCGGGAAGCAACTTCACGAGCTCCTCCGCGCCCGAGCTCGTGTGCCCCACGACGAGGTCGCCGCTCGGCGAGAGAGGGTTCGTCACATCGACGAGGATCTTCCCTCCGACGAGCGCAGGCCCGACCTCCCGCGCCGCCTCCCGGACGACACGGTAGGGGACCGCGAGGACCACGAGGTCAGCCCACGACGCGACCTCCCGGGAGGGGCCGACCTCGATGCCGGGCGGCGCCTTCGCCGCCTTCGGATCCCGCGAGCCGAGACGCACCTCCTGCTTGATCCGCACGAACCCCTTCGCCAGCGCCGTGCCCACGGAGCCCGTCCCGATCACGCCGATCTTCATGGAGCCACCGGGGTCGCGTAGGCTCTCGTTCGAGATAATCCTGTGCGCCGACCGCGCCGCTACTCCTTGACCGCGGTGAAGGACGCGCACGTGACCGTGTGACCGACGCCCTTCATCGCCCGGAGCTTGTCGATCACCATGCGCCCGAGCTCCTCCATCGAGCCGACGCGGACCTTGAGGAGGAGGTCCCACTCGCCCGAAATCACGTGGACCTCGTGGACGCCCTGGAGCTTCGAGATCTTCTCCGCGAGCTCCCGCTGGGAGACGTCGGGGTTCGGCAGGAAGTTCACGAGGACGAACGCGGTGACCTGCTTCCCGAGCTTCGAGAAGTCCGGGATGGCCTTGATCGCCTTGATCACGCCGCGTTCCCGCATCTTCTGGACGCGGTACTGGACCGTCGGGCGAGGCATGTTCAGCGCGCGGGCGATCTCCGCGATGCTCCGGGACGCGTCGACGACGAGGAGGTCGAGGATCTCCCGGTCCGTCTCGTCGAGCGGTTCCACGTTGACGTAATGGGACTCGATGCCTATTAGGCTTCCTCGTGCGGCTATTTATCCGGCCTCGTTTTTGGCGATTCGCTACGTCCCGGCCGGGGGTTCGGAACCCCTTCGGCGAGTGTCCGATAACGCCTATAAGCCCGCCCGTTTTTGGCGTCGACCAGGTGACGAACCTGGTATCTACCGCGATCGTCGCGCTCGTCGGTGCCGCTGCGGGCGCGGTCGCGATGGGGGCCGCGGCCGCCCACGGCGACATCCCGGGCCTCGCCGTCGCGCTCCAGCGCGTCCCGGCGCAGGCACCGGGCCACGCGGTCGTGACCGCCGTCCAGTCGGCCCTGCTCGGCGGGGCCGCCGGCGGGGGCATCGGCGCGGCGGTGTCCGCCGT
>JBQTHW010000210.1:0-7745 GCA_052389495.1 Methanobacteriota archaeon
CCTCTCAGGCCTTCCTCCTGACGATCCTGATGATCATCTTCGTCGCCGTCCTCGCCCTCCAGGCCGTCCTGTACTGGGGTCTCCGGAGACGGATGGGCGAAGAGCCGCGAGGCTGGGCCGCGGCGCGAGAGCCCCCCCCGCATCCGTGAAGAGCCCCGCGCGCTCGTCGCGGATGGACTCTCGACGACCTTGATCTGTTTCCAGTGGAAGGGGCCCATCAGGGGGAACCGATCAAAGTCCGGATGAACGGCCGGGACCAGTACCTCTGTTGCCACTCCTGGGAGAAACTTTACGTCGAGAAATACAAGAGAGTAAAGGCGGCCGCGTAGCCGCAGGCCGCCTGGGTTGGGAAACGCGGTCGTTCTCAGTGCTGTGTGAGATCCGCCCGCGTCCGCACGTACTCATCGCGTCCGATCTCGCCTCGAGCGTATCGCTGGTCGAGAGCCTCCAAGGCGCTCGTCGGAGCGGGGACGTACGCCGGGTACGTCGCGGGGGCGGGCGTCTGCCAGAGCCCGCCGACGGCAAAGACGAGCACGAGGACGAGGACGATGAGCGGCACGGCCATGAAGGCCATCCCCCAGCCCCAGCCGGCTCCCATCATCCCGTAGTAGCCGCCCGACGCCGACGTGCTGAGGGCGCCGAACACGGCCATCGCGATGACCGTCACGACGAGGCCGATCCCGAGCCAAGCGAGGGGAGTCAGTTTCCGGTTTGTCACGGTGTTCACCTCCGTCATCAATGATCGCTGAAAAGGCCCTTGGACCCTTCGCCCCGGCGCTGCAAGCCGTTGCGGAATCGCGCAAAAGGTGCGGCGGACTGGCCTTCGCGAATCGTGAGGCGAATTCGGTTCGTCATCCCGTGACGCTCTCGGACCACGAGGCCTCGCTCCTCGAGCCGGTCCAGGAGGCGGCTCACCTTCGCGTCCGAAAACTCCGTCACGCGGACAAGGTCCTGCTGAAGGATCGATCCCTGAGCCTGGACGATGGCGCGGAACAGCCGACGCTCGTCCCCGTCCAAGAGGCGGATCGCGAGTCCTTCGACATCACCCACGCGGCCCGGCTCGCGGAGCAGTTCCGTTGAAGGCGCTCGCGGCGCGGGCTCCGACGCGCCGGGGACGACCTGAGCACGCGTGAGGAACACGTACGCCGAGGAGATGCCGAGGATGAGCGCCGCGATGAGGATGAACACGCCCCAGAACACGAGGATCGGGGCGGGCAGGATTTCGTGCGGTACGACGATCGGCACCGCGATGAGCAGGGCGAGGAGGACCACGGCTCCCGCGAGCGCGATTGTTGCGAGGATCCGACTTCGACGAAGGAGTTCCGAGGCCCTGTCCATCGCGCGGGTAACCCCATGAGATTCTAATAAGGAATGTCGGGTCGCCTGCCCGTGCGGCGCGCCCGCAAGATTTTCATCCTCCCTCCATCAGCCATGGCATCTCCACATCGACCCGCTACGGCGGCGGTCCCCCGCCAGACCCTATGCCGATGGGCAGTGCGCCGGGCGGGAGTCGAACCCGCGTTACGGGCTTGGCAAGCCCGTGTCTTAACCGTTGGACTACCGGCGCAGTGGTGGGCCCACAAGCGAAGGTCGATTATCAATACTCCGGGGCCAGTCGAATCTCGTCTCCTCCTCACGCCAGCTCGGCCTCCCGGTTCGGTCTGGGGCGACCGGAGCGGCCAGAGCCTGTGGTACTTGAGTTCAAGCCGCAGCGGCATCAGAAAACACCGGAAATGCCGTCCAATCCTCTCGAGCGGTCGAAAGGACACAAGCTTGCGGTTCCATACCCTTTGGGGGCGATGGCCGTCGGGCCGCCCCCGGATCTACTCCCACCTGCCGGAGTCTCCTTTCGTCAGATCCCCGCGACGCCCACGAGGTACGCAATCCCAAAGCCGGCGAGGGCCGCGACGATCCCGATGATGAGCATCTGGAGCCCACTCCGAGCGGGCCGGCCGACGGTCGCCTTCGCCTTGTACCATCCGATGAGGAAGAGCGTCACGGCGCTGACGAGCAGGGAGATCACGATGCCGTTCATGATGTTCCCGCCTAGGATGTCCTCGCGAAGCGCCACGAACGGAGCGAGCGGGATCAGGGAGCCGACGATCGCGGCGACACCGACCAGGACGCCGCTGCGACGCGCCTGCGCCTTGTCCACGGGAGCGAGGTTCAGCTCGTGGGCCATCATGAGCTCCAGCCATGCCTTCGGATTCGCGATGATTCGATCGACGATGTCCTCGAGCTCCGCACCCTCGAAACCCCACCCCGCGAAGATCTCACGGACCTCCCGACGCTCGACGTCGGGAAGCTCACGCATCTCACGCCGCTCCCGCTCGATTTCCTTGAGGTAGTGATCGCGGCGCGCGAGGGTCGACGTGTACGCGACGGCACCCATCGAGATCGACTCGGCGAACGTCGCCGCGAGGCCGGCCGCGAGGATGACCGGGAACTGCCGGCTCGCGATCGCGACGCCGAGGAGGACGCCGAGGACGTTCACGAGCCCGTCCTGGGATCCGAGGATGAAGTCGGAGAGGAACCCGGGCTGCGCGTGACGCTCCTCGCTCATCGCGTCCTCCACCTCCTTCCGCCAGAACATGAGGCGCGTCGCCACGGGAATCCTCGTGTCGAATGGGGCGGTGGGATTTGACGCTTGCGTCCCCGCGAGGGCGTGCCGGCAAGGCTTTTTACGGCACCCACGATGCCGCGCCCGGATGACGGAGCCGGCGACCGCCCTCGCCGACGTCGCGGCGTCGGTCGGCGCCTCGCGCGCGGATCGCGCGGTCGACGGGGCGTTGCGCGCCTTCCAGGCGGGGACGCCGCCCGCAGAGATCCTGGGTGCCGCGGCACGCGGGTCCGCGCTCCACTACGACCCCACCCTGCGCCGACCGCCGATGGGCCTCGTCGCCCTCGCCGCGGCGGCGAACCTCCGGACCGTCCTCGAGAAGCGGCTCCACCCCCTCCCGCTCCTCCAGGCCGTCGCCCTCGCGGCCTCCGAGAAGAAGGCCGCCCAGCCCGCCCGGCCGCCCGTCCTCGTGAGCGGCGAGATCACGCACCTCGGGCGCTCGTTCCTCGTCGCCGCGCGGGACGGCGACCTGCCCGAGGCCGAGGCCGTCTTCCTGGGGATCGTCGACGAACGCGCGGAGCGCCGCATGGCCGGCGACATCCTGTTCCGCGCGGCGGCGGAGGACCTCGGCCACGGAGGGCTCAAGCTCGTCGTCGCGGTGAAGCTGTGGCAGCTCGCGCGCGCCCTCCGGTTCCGCGAGGCACGTACGATCCTGCGTCCCGCGGTGCAGTTCCTCGTCGCCGGGGATCGGGACGCGTCCGCGTACCGCGACGTGGTGGCCGTCCTCGGCAAGGAGTGGGTCGACCTGGAGGGCCTCGCGAGGGGCGGGCGGCCCCTCGACGACGTCGGCCGGGAAGGGGCCGTCGCGGCCCTCTGTTCGCCGGATGTCCCGGCGTGCACGGAGGCGACCCTCGCCCTCCTGCGCGACGGGTACGCGGCCACGTCGATTGCCGATGCGTTCGCGGTCGAGGCGGCACGGCGCGTCGTCGTGGCCCGCGGCGACGGACGCGAGGCAGTCCACGCGTTCCTCGTGGCCCACGCCGCCCGCTTCGTCCTGACCTTCACGCGTTCCCCGGAGACGCTGTACGCGCTCTTCCAGGCGGCCGCCCGGATCCGGTCCCCGCGTCCCCCCGTCGGCGTGCCGGCGCCCGCGGCGGCATCGAGCGAAGGCGACGAGCTCCGCCATCTCGCCCGGGACCTCGAGGCGCGCAACCCCGACGCCGCCGCGTCGCGGACGTCGTCCTACGTGACGCGAGGCCTCCCGGTCGCGCGCCTCCTCGGTGTCCTCGTGGACTTCGCGTGCCGGGACTCCGCCGTCGCGACGGAGGGCCTCAACCTCGTCCTGGCGGACGCGTGCATGGCGGAGGCCGTTGCGACGAAGGCCGCCGAGCCCGCGATGGCCCTGGCCCGGAGGATCGCCTGCTCGTCCGCGGACTGGGCGGCGTACCGGTCGTGGGAGCCTCTGCTCGCGCCCTGATCACTTCTTCTTCAGATCCTGTCCGAGCAACACGAAGTGCGCGAGAAGCGCCTCGATCTGGATGCGCTCGTTGCTGCCTTCGACAAGGCGGAAGTCCGCCTCTCCGATCCGGTCGATGAGACGCACCTTGAACTCGTCGTCGACGTTCAGGTCGAAGACCGCGCGGTGCAGCTGCCGAACCACGTCCTCGCCGGAGAGGCCGTACTCGATGAGGAGCCGGTCGAGCGCCTCCCGCGCGGGCAGGAACTCCCCGGACAGGGCACGCTCGATGAGCCTCCGGATCTCCTCGGGCCGGGCCGTGCTCGCGGCCTTGTACAAGGCGTCGCCGTCGATCGTCGTGGTGAGTGTCGCGGCGACCTGGAGGGAATTCACGGCCTTCCGCATGTCCCCCTGCGCCACGTACACGAGGGCCTCCATGCCGTCGTCGGTGATCTTGAGTTTCTCGCCCTTCGCGACGCGCGCCAGGAACTCGCGGACGGCGTCCGGCTTGAGGGGCCGGAAGCGGAACACGGCGCAGCGGGACTGAATCGGTTCGATGAGGCGCGACGAGTAGTTCGCCGACAGGACGAAACGCGACGTCTTCGTGTACGTCTCCATCGTCCGCCGGAGGGCGGCCTGCGCGTCCGCCGTCAGGTTGTCCGCCTCGTCGAGGAAGATGATCTTGAACGCGGCGCCGCCGAACGGCGCGACGCGCGCGATGTCCTTGATCTTCCGCCGGACGACGTCGATCCCGCGTTCATCGCTGCTGTTCATCTCGAAGTAGTTCTGCTGCCACGCGTCCCCGAACATGTCCCGGGCGAGGGCGATCGCGGACGTCGTCTTGCCGACGCCCGCGGGTCCGGCGAACAGGAGGTGGGGCAGGTTGCCCTCCTTCGCGTACGCCTTGAGCCGATCCACGATGTCGTCCTGCCCGACGACCTCGTCGAGGCTCTTCGGTCGATACTTCTCGACCCAGATTTCCTTCATCGCCGCTCCCGGGGTGCCGTGGCATCCGGGGTGGCGATAATAACCTTTGCCGCGGGGGTGCGTGAATGTGTCCCGTCGTCAGGTCGGACCGGACGGCAACTCGATCCGCAGGAGTCGGACGACCTCTCCGATCGGGTTCACGAGGGTCGTCGCCGCGCTGCCTGCGAACAGGAGCCCCACCGCCCGGTTCGACGCGTCCACGACGAGGGCGCCGCTGTCGCCGCCCTTCGACAGGAGGTCCGTCACGATCTGCCGGCGGAACATCGCGACACGGCCGTTGTAGTCGACCTGGACGGACGCGTCGATGCCTGTCACCCGTCCGGTCGTGAGAGCCGTCGTCCGCCCGCTCTTCTGGACGGGTTGGCCGATGTCGGTCTCCGCCGTCCCCGCCACACGTCCGATCTCGAGGATCTCCGGGTCCACGAGGTCCGTCGCGAGCGGCGCGGCGATCGCGGCGTCGACCACGTTCGTGCGACCCGATGGCAGGCGCGTGATCCCGAGACCGACCGCTCCGAGGACCGGCGCGAGCGCGCGCTCCGCGAGGCGGCCGAGGAGGCCCGGCGCGCGCTGGGAGAACTCGATCGGCACGAACGCGTCGAGCCGCGCGATCACGTCCGCCGGCCCCCCTCCGTCCGCGGGGGCGGGCTGCACGATCGGGTCCCCCGGCCGGGCGTCGTTCGCGTTCGCGAGGATGTGGTTGTTCGAAAGGATGACGGGGCCTCCGTCGACGCGCCGCGCGACGACGCCGAGCGTTCCCGCCGTCACGCGCACGTGGCCGACGCTCACGCCGCCGGGGGCCGGCCGGACGCGCGACGTCCGCGAGTCCGGAGGCCGTTGGAGCAGGATGAGCGCCTGGAACCGACCCGTCTCGACGACGTCCGTGCGGACGCCGTCGACCTCCTTCGGCACGACGTCGCGCGGCCCGAGGGCGGACTCCGGCACTTTCCGCTCGACGTAGACGACGACGCAGCGCTCGTACGTCTCCCGACCGCCGACGACCTTGTGCCCGACGGCCGTCCCGACGACGTTCGCGAGGCGGAACAGGTCCGTCTCGTGGTCGGCGCGCGCGGCCCGCGCTCCTTCCCAGGCCACCCGCTCACTTCCGGTCCTCGAACGCGCTGATCTCGAGGAGCCCCTCTCCGAGCTTCCCGCCGGCCGCCGTCCCGGCGACGCGGACGACCATGTTCGCGACGAAGCCGAGGAAGACCCCGATTCCGTAGTACGCGAGGAGGTCGCGGTAGTACAGGAACGACATCACGCTCACGCCGAACCCGACCGCGAAGAACGCGGCGAACGCGCCCCATTGCACGCGGTATCGCCGGACCGCGAAGAGGAGGAACCAGCCGAGGACGGAGCCCATGAGGAGGATGCCGACCTGATTGATGTCCACGGACGATCGCCTCGGAGCGCCGCGATGCGGTCCGAGGTCCGATAAAGGAAGCGGCGCGGTTCTCCCCTGCGATAACGTGGTGCCGGGCGCGCGGCATCCTTATCTGGCTCCGCGCCGATTCGCCCGCGGATGGCGGGGTGCCCTGGCGGCCGGGGATCGCGACCCGCTGCAGCCGCTGCCTCGGGTCGGACCTCGAGTACCGTGCGGACGGCAGCGCGTCGTGTCGCACGTGCGGTCACGTGACGTCGCCCGAGGCGACCGAGATCCATGGGGTCGCGCCACCCTCCATGCCACCGAGACCCTCGCCGACGCCTCCCGGGCCCGCTCCCGCTCCGGTGTCCCCGCCCGTCGGTCCATCCCCACCGCCCCTGCCCTCCCCGCCCGTCGTCTACGGAGCGTATGTGCCTCGGACCCCATATCCCGCGTACAGGACCGCGGACTTCTCGAACATCTTCTCCGGCACCCTCCGCGTATTCTTCCGCCACCCGGCCGAATTCGTCCTCCCGTACCTCGCATTGAGCCTCGCCACAGGGCTTTTCGCCTACGCCCTCCTCTTCGAGACCCTCGCAGGGCTGCTGTCCGGGCTCGACCCGACCGCGCCCCCCGCCGCCGTCTTCGCGGCGTTGAACACATTCCTCCTCGGGGTCGCCGTCCTGTCCCTCGTGTCCCTCGTCCTGTCCTCGTTCCTCCAGGGCGTCGTGTCCCACTACGCCGTCCTGCGCCATCGCGGATCGTCGATCTCCTTCGCGTTCTCGGTCCGGCGGGCGGCGAGGCGGTTCCCGGTCCTCCTCGCTGGGATTCTCCTGTATACGGGCATCCTGGTCGGAGTCCTCGCGATCGCGTTCGTGCCCCTGTTCGCGGGCTCCGCGACGTTGAACTTCGCCTTGCTCGGCCTCGGAATCCTTGCGATGATTCCCGCGGCGATCATCGCCCTCTACCTCGCGCTCGCGCTGAGCCTCGTCGTCCCCTCGATCATGATGGAAGACGTCGGGGTCCTCGCGAGCTTCCGCCGGAGCTGGCAGATGACGAAGGGGCACAAACTGTCGATCTTCGCGGCCCTCTTCGTCTTGGGTCTCATTTCCGGGGCGATCACGATCGCCGTCGCGTTCCCCGTCGGCGCGTTCGCGGACCCAATCGCCTCGTTCTTCGTGCAGCTAATCGTCGGCGGCATCCTGGGCTCCTGGAACGTCATCGCGCCCGCCGTGACGTACGACCTCGTCGCCCGCGAGCCTCGCTACGCCCCGTACCGGGGATGGGTCGGACCCCCCGGTGCGTACCCGGCGCCCCCGTCGGGCCCCCCGTGAACCGAAGCCTAAATACGCGCCCGGGCATGCGACGGCCGTGCGCTGCTC
>JBQTHW010000211.1:0-2313 GCA_052389495.1 Methanobacteriota archaeon
ATCTCCAGGAGGACGACCGCGCCGAGGCCGAACCCGAAGATGTAGAACGATCCGACGATGCAGTGGCCGAACCACGAGAGCCAGCCGCCGAGGAAGCCCCACGGGTCCTTCATCGCGTGGCGGACCCACAGGTAGCCGCCCCCCGTCTCGGGAAACGCGGAGCCGAGCTCCATGTACGCCATCGCCGTGAAGAGCGTGACGACGAAGTTCAGGCCGAACGCGAGGAGGAGGGAGGGCCCCGTAATCGCGAAGCCCGGGCCCACGAGGAGGAAGATCGTCGTGCCGATCGTCGGCCCGAGGCCGATCATCGTGATGTCGAGGAGGCCGAGGTCCCGGCGGAACTTGACCTCGACCTCGGCCCCGCGGCCGAGCGCCATCGGGGCGCGGCGATGAGGGGCCCGCTTATTAGGATTTGGCGGGTTCGCCGACGTCCTTCAAATACATCAGCGGGTAGTCGAGCTCCGGGATGTACTGCATCTCCGCGGTCGCGCGGACCTTCCCGACGCGCACCGTGACGGACGCGCGCAGCACGTCCTCCGTGAGCGCGGCGTACCCGTACGGCCCGTGCGGGTGGAGGCGGGAGCGGTCGATCTTCACACGGACGTCCTCCACGAGGGGCTGGAGCCTCGTCGCGCCCTCGATCGCACGCTCGAGGTCCTCCGCGCTCTGCTCCGTGACCGGCGTCCCGACGAACTGGTGCGCGATCGCCCCCAGCTTGATCCCCGCCTCGAACGCCGCACGGTCGCGGTCCGTCCCCGCGAAGTACGTCCACGCCGGGTCTTTCGCCATCGAACGAACCCCGCGACCCGAACGCGGGACCCCGGGATAAGGCCACCGTCAAGGATTTCCGTCCCCGCGCGGATGGCGTGTCGGCATGGACCGACGCCCGGGACGGATACGCGACGTGACCCACGTCTTCCTCGACGTCGGCGGCACGATCCTGCGGTCCGATCCGTCGCCGTCGGAGATCTTCCAGAGCGCGCTCGCGGCCCGCGGCCACCGGATCGAGCGGGAGGCCGTCGCGCGCCTCCTGCGGACGCCGGAGACGATCGTCGCGCTGATCCGGCCTCTCGCCGCGGACCGCATGGTCGAGTTCTACCGGGCGATCAACGCGCGCCTCGTCGAGCACCTCGGCTTCACGTCCGACGACGCGATGCTCGACGCGATCCACGAGCGGTTCGCGGCGCCCGTCGCGTGGAAGCCGTTCCCGGAGGCGGCCGCGACGCTCGGCGAGCTGCGGGACGGCGGGTACCGCCTCGGGGTGATCTCGAACGCCTCCCACGACCTCCCGGAGATCCTGCGGAGCGCGGGCCTCGGGCGGTACTTCGACACGATCACGTACTCCGCGGACGTGGGCGCGGAGAAGCCCCACGCCCGGATCTTCCATCGGGCCCTCGCCCAGGCGGGCGTCGAGGCGGAGCGCGCCGTACACGTCGGGGACCAGTACGAGGCGGACTACCTCGGCGCGAGGAACGCGGGCCTCCATGCGGTCCTCGTGACGCGCGAGGGCGACCCGCCCGCGCCGTGCCCGCACGTCCGGAGCCTCGAGGGCCTCCGGGACGTCCTTGGGCGGCGTCGTTCTCCGCGGTGAAAACGACGCAGGTAACCCTTATACGTCGCCCGGTTGTGGGTACGGATTCCCCATGGTTCGGAAGCCCATCCTAGGCGTCATCGGCGGCGGGAGCACGGCCACCCCGGAGGGCGTCACGCTCGCGGAGGAGGTCGGCTTCCTGATCGCCCGTGCGGAGGCGATCCTCGTGTGCGGCGGCCTGAACGGGGTGATGGAGGCCGCGGCGAGGGGCGCCCATCGCGGCGGCGGTCTCACCCTCGGCATCCTCCCGACGGGGAACAAGGCGGACGCGAACGAGTTCGTCGACATCCCGATCGCGACGGCGATGAGCACGGCCCGGAACCTGATCATCGTGCGCACGGCGGACGCCCTCATCGCGGTGAACGGTTCGTACGGCACGCTGAGCGAGATGGCCCACGCGTTCGACCTCGGAAAGACGGTGTTCGGCCTGAGGACGTGGGGCATGGACGAGGTCGGCGTCGACGCGGCGCTGTTCGTCCCCGTGGCGACGCCGCGGGAGGCGGTCGACCGTGCCCTCGAGTACGCGCGCAAGGCGATCGCGACGGGGGCTCCCGGCGCGCCCTTCCGCGCGTAGGCCCGCGTCCTCAGCCTTAAGCGTCCCCGCCCAATTCGTGCGGCGTGCGCGCGGCCGTCACGCCCGCCGACCTCGC
Source organism: Methanobacteriota archaeon (assembly GCA_052389495.1). Taxonomy (GTDB): domain Archaea; phylum Thermoplasmatota; class Thermoplasmata; order RBG-16-68-12; family RBG-16-68-12; genus RBG-16-68-12. The sequence continues at coordinate 2,242 of JBQTHW010000211.1, forward strand.
ATCCCTCGGCATGCCGAAGGCCGCGGCGGCGCGCCTCGCGGGCGCCCTCGACGCGGCGTTCGCCCGACATCC
>JBQTHW010000212.1:0-31903 GCA_052389495.1 Methanobacteriota archaeon
CCGAGGAAACCGAGCAAGGCAGCGACGACGACGTCGGACGCGGTGAGGCGGTATTCGCCCTGGGATGGCGGCGGTCCGGCGAGGAAGAGCGCGAGGTCCGTCGCCAGGACCATCAGGCCCGCGAGGAACATTCCCCCGCCGATTAGCGTCATGTTCCGGCGGTTCGTCCCAAGGAGATACAGCACGAGGGCAAGCACGTACCCGGCGATGAGGAGGGCGCCCCCCGCAGGAGTGGCCATCACAGTCACGGAAACGTCGGGCATCGGCGACCGCCCGGACGCATCCGAGTCAGGACGCAAGAACCTTCCGCAGGCTTCGATGCTTCGACCGTCGCGAAGGATTAAATACGCCTCGGACCTAGGCGCGCCCCGGCACGATGACACGCAAGCCCGCGAGCATGTACCGCGAGATCCGGGGCCAGGCGTACACCCAGAAGAAGTACATGGGCGGCGTGCCCCAGATCCGGATCAGCCAGTTCGACATCGGCGACCCGCGGACGACGTTCCCCGTCCGGGTGCACCTCGTCGCGGAGGAGCAGTGCCAGATCCGCCACATCGCCCTCGAGGCGGCGCGGATCAGCGCGAACCGATACATCGCGAAGAAGGCGGGGAACGCGTACCACCTCAAGGTCCGCCTGTACCCGCACAACGTGCTGCGGGAGAACAAGATTGCGACGGGCGCGGGCGCGGACCGCATCTCGGAGGGGATGCGCGCGGCGTTCGGCGCGCCGACCGGGACCGCGGCCCGGGTGCAGCCGGGGATGAAGGTCTTCACGATCTCGACGACGGAGGATCACGTCGACGACGCGAAGGAGGCCCTCCGGAAGGGGGGCGTGAAGCTCCCGACCCCGTGGTACCTCGTGATCGAGCGCACGACGAAGGGGCGCTGACCCCGCACACCTTTTTGTCCCCGCGCGGCGTGGCGGCGGACGGATGGACGGAACGGATCGGGTCCTCGAGGTCATCCGGGGCCGCCGGGCGAAGACGGTGGGCCTGCAATTCCCGGTCGGGCTCCGGACGAAGGCCGTCGAGCTCGCACAGGAGATCGAGAGGCGGACCGGCGTCACGTGCCTCGTGTCCGCCGACCCGTCCTTCGGCGCGTGCGACGTGCCCGACATGCCCGTCGACCTGATCGTCCACATCGGCCACGCGCCGATGCCGCATCTGCGGTACGACCGGGTGTTCTTCTACGACCTCCCGAGCCCGCCCCTCTCGTCGTTCGCGTTCCTCGACGCCGCCCGGCCGCTCCTGCCGAAGCGGGTCGGCCTCCTGACCACGACGCAGTTCCGCGGATGGCTGCCCGCGATCCAAGCGTTCCTCGAGAAGGAGGGACACGTCGTGCGGATCGGGGCGCCGGACCGCCGCGTGGCGTACGCCGGGCAGCTCCTGGGATGCGACTACCACACGGCGACGGTCGTCGCGGCGGACGTCGACGGCTACCTGTACGTCGGCACGGGGGACTTCCATCCCCTGGGGGTCGCGATCCTCGTGCCGCACAAACCCGTCGTCATCGCGGATCCCGAGCGGGGGACGGCGCGGACCCTCGCCGACGTCAAGGACCGCGTCGTGCGTCAGCGCCACGCCGCGATCGCGCGGGCGCGCGACGCGCAGCTGTTCGGGATCATCGTGTCGAGGAAGATCGGGCAGGCCCGCATGGAGCTCGCGAAGGACCTCCAGGTTCTCGCGGAGAAGCACGGCAGGCGGGCCACCGTCTTCCTGATGGACCTCGTCGCGCCGGAGTACCTCGAGGGCTACCGCGTGGATGCGTGGGTCAACACGGCGTGCCCGCGCATCGCGATCGAGGACGTACTCGAGTACAGGCAGCCGATCCTCACGCCCCCGGAGTTCGAGATCGTCCTGGGCGAGCGGGCGTGGGAGGACTACGCGTTCGACGAGATCCGCGCGTAGGACCCGCCGAGGCCGTGCGATGCCCGGCGCCGCTCGGCGACGGTCACCTGACCATGACGAGGAAAGGAGACCGCCTCCGGCCCTCGTGCCTCGTCACGACGCGAGCTCCGCCAGGACCGCGTGGCGCGCGCGCTCGAGCTCCTGACTCGCCTTCGAGTAGTACGACTCGCACCGGCGGATCGCCTCGTCCCTCGCCCGCGGGGACCCTTCCGGGCCGACGTACTCCGTGACCTGCGCCCGGCCCCCCGCCTTCGTCTCGTAGTGCCAGAAGTACAGGTAGGGACGGCCCCGCACGCGGTGCACGTAGACGCCGCAGCCGACTTGCATACCCCTTCAAGGAGTTATAGTTATTTAACTATAACGTTCGGGTGGGCGAATCGAGCGCGCGTGGCCTTTTCTCCTGGCCCGCGTTACCCGGGGTCCGATGGGCGAGCACGCCGTCGTCCTCCTGTCCGGGGGCATGGACTCCGCCACGGCCCTCGCGATCGCGAAGTCGGAGGTCGCGGACGTGATCGCGCTCACGATCGACTACGGCCAGCGCCACCGGAGGGAGGTCGAGGCCGCGAAGGCCCTCGCGAAGCACTTCCGCGTGCGGGACCACCGCACCGTCACACTCGACCTCACGGCCGTCGGCGGGTCCGCCCTCACGGACCGGAGCATCCGCGTGCCGGAGCAGCGGAGCCTCGAAGAGATCGGCCAGCGCATCCCGCCCACGTACGTGCCCGCCCGGAACACGATCTTCCTCGCGTACGCGCTCGGCCTCGCGGAGGCGACCGCGTCGCGGGCCATCTACATCGCGGCGAACGCCCTCGACTACTCCGGCTACCCCGACTGCCGGCCGGAGTTCTATCGAGCGTTCCAGGAGGTCGCCCGACTCGGCACGAAGCGGGGCGTGGAAGGCGACATCATCGAGATCCGCACCCCGCTCATCGCGATGTCGAAGGCGGACATCGTGCGGAAGGGCGAGGAGCTCGGCGTCCCGTGGAGGCTCACCTGGTCGTGCTACCACGGGCGCGAGCGGGCGTGCGGCGTCTGCGACGCGTGCGTGCTCCGCCTGAAGGGCTTCCGGGAGGCCGGGGTGAAGGACCCGATCGCGTACGCGAGGACGTAGGCTCGAGCGGCCCCCAATCCTTTATTAGTCGGCGTGAGGCATGCCTTCCCTCTCCATGGAAACGGAGGCGAAGCGCCCCCGGGCGAAGCCCGGCGAGACGGTCCTGCTGAGCGAATGCTACACGAGCGTCCAGGGGGAGAGCAGCCTCGTCGGCACGCCGACCGTCTTCGTGAGGCTGTACACGTGCAACCTGCGTTGCGTCTGGTGCGATTCCATGTACGCGGTCGAAGGCGGGGACTACCGCGAGGTACCCGTCGACGACCTCGTCGCGGAGATCGAACGGCGCGCGTCGCCCGCGACCCGGGGACCCCGTCGCGGCATCTCCCACGTCTGCTGGACCGGCGGGGAGCCGCTCCTCCAGTGGAAGTCGATCGCCCGCGCGATCGAACGCCTCCCGGGCCGCACGGTCCACACGCTCGAGACGGACGGGGAGGTCGACCTCGCGGCGTTCGACGACGCCGTCAGGGCGGCCCGCGACGCGGGACGCGTGCGGTACATCATGGACATCAAGTGCCCCGGCTCGGGGATGCAGGCCACGAGGGCCTTCGACAACCTCCCGAGGCTGCGGCCTTTCGACGAGGTCAAGTTCGTCCTCCTCGACCGCGCGGACTACGAGTTCGCGCGCGACCTCCTCGCGAAGCAGCCGATGCCGACGGAAACGGTCCTGTTCTCGCCCGCCTTCCCCGCACACAAGGTCGCGCGGGGTCTCGACCCCGCGACCCTAGCCGGCTGGATCCTCGAGGACCGGCTCGACGTTCGGCTGCAGCCGCAGGTCCACAAGTACATCTGGCCCGGGAGGGACCGCGGCATCTGAACGAGGGTTCATCTACCGCGGTCGGGTACGGCGGCGCGTGCGCTACGAGGAACTCGACCACACGGCGGACGTCGGCATCCGCGCGCACGGCGCGAGCCTCGGCGAGCTGTTCGCGGCCGCGGCCGCCGGCATGTTCAGCCTCGTCACGGACCTCCGGAAAGTCCGGGCCGTCGGCGAGGTCGAGGTGCGCGTCACGGCGGACGACCTCGAGGCGCTCCTGGTCCGCTGGCTGTCCGAACTCCTGTTCCTGCACGAGACGCAGCGCCTCCTGCTCAAGGAGTTCGACGTCCGCATCAACGGGACGTCCCTCGAGGCCCTCGCACGCGGCGAGGCGATCGACAAGGCGCGTCACGACCTCAAGCTGAACATCAAGGCCGTCACGTACCACCGCCTCCGGATCGACCCCAAGGCAGGCGTCGCGGAGGTCATCTTCGACATCTAGGGCGGTCCCATGATTCGCGGCATCATGTTCGACCCGTGGCGCACCCTCCCGACCGGGGCGGGATGGGACCGCTCGGACGCCGACGCCGCGGACGCCGCCGGGCCCTGCGGCATGCGCGGGAGGGGGTCCCCGTGAAGGCCACGGCCGTCGCCCACCCGATCCAGGGCCTCATCAAGTACCACGGGCTCGCCGACCCGGTCCTGCGCCTGCCGTACCACGACTCGATCAGCGTGTGCACGGCCCCGCTCACGACGCGCACGACGATCGAATTCGGCGCGTTCCCCGGTGACACCGCCCTCGTGGACGGCCGCCCGGCGACGGGGCACGACATGGAGCGCATCCTCGCGGTCGTCGAACCGATCCGGGCCCGCGCAGGCGTGCGCGAGCGATTCCGCATGGCCTCCGTGAACGACTTCCCCTCGAACGTCGGCCTCGGCGCGAGCGCGTCGGGCTTCGCGGCCCTCGCCCTCGCCGCATGCCGGGCCGTGGGCCTCGGCCTCCCGCCCGAGGAGGTGTCGCGCTTCGCGCGCCGCGGCGCCGGATCCGCGACACGCGCGGTCACGGGCGGCTTCAGCAAGTGGAAGATGGGCGTGGCGGACGAGGACTCCTACGCGGTGCAGCTCGCGGGCGACGATCTCCAGATGGCGATCGTCGTCGCCCTCGTGCCGGTCTTCAAGCAGACGGAGGACGCACACCGAGAGGCCCTCACGTCGCCGTTCTTCCACGCGCGCCTCGCGGAGATGCCGCGCCTCGTCGCGGAGATGGAGCTCGCGATCCGCTCGCGGGACGTCGGGCGAATCTGCGCCCTCGCGGAGCGGGACACGCTCATGCTCCACGGCATCACGATGACGGGCGCCGGCGAGATGGTCCTGTGGAGGCCCGAGACGCTCCGCGTGATCCTCGCCGTGCGGAGGATGCGCGAGACGGGCGTACCCGCGTTCTTCTCCATCGACACGGGCGCGACGGTCTACGTGAACGCGCTCCCGGAACACGGAGGGGAGGTCCAGCGGGCGATCGAGAGCCTCGGGATCGAGACGATCGTGTGCCGCGTCGGCGGGCCCGCGCGGACCACGGACGATCACCTCTTCTGACGCGGGCAAAGCCTCTAGCGTGCGAGAAGGTACCGAGACTAGCGCGCGGACCGTTCGGGCGTTCTCGACTCTAGGTAACGGCCTATGACCGCCAAATATATTCCGCCTGCCGCCAGGAGCAGGCCAGGAATGAATGTCGGCCAGTCGACCTGCAAGCTGCAGCTCGACCCCCAGCCCCCACATTGAGCGAGGAAGATCAGAGACACAACGGACAGAGTGCTTCCGGTGGCGAACACTCCGACGCCCGCCACCACAAGCTTGCGTGAACCGAACCCGCTCATCTTCTGGCTCATCGGTAGATCCCCCTACTAAGCCCTTGCGTCCTAGGTACCGTTTGGCGAATCATGAGACCTCAGCCAAAGAGATGGGTCCATCCTGAGCCTCCCTTGCGGAACCGGCTCATCGCGGCATGATTCAGCTGAGGCATCAGGGTGTGTCCCTAGTCGCAGCCGTGCTTTGGTGTGGGTGGTGCTGTAGTGCTACCGTGGCAAAGCCTTTAGGTCGCTCGGATCGTTCCCCTCAAGGACATGCGCATCGTCCTCCTTGGACCTCCCGGCGCCGGCAAGGGCACGCAGGCCGCGAAACTGTCTCACAAGCTCGGCGTGCCGCACATCTCGACGGGGGACATCCTCCGACGGAACGTCGCGGAGGGCACGGACCTCGGGAAGAAGGCCCAGGGGTACATGGAGAAGGGCGGTCTCGTGCCGGACGACCTCGTAATCGCGATGACGGAACGTCGGCTGAAGCAGGCGGACGCGCGGCAGGGCTTCATCCTCGACGGCTTCCCGCGCACGCTCGCGCAAGCGGAGTCGCTCGCGAAGCTGACCCCGCTCGACTCGGTCGTGAACCTGTTCCTCGAGCCGGAGGAGCTGATCAAGCGCAACGCCGGGCGACGGGTGTGCCCGAAGTGCGAAGCGGTGTACCACGTCTTCACGAACCGCCCGAGGAAGGACGGCCACTGCGACCGCGACGGGACGCCCCTCACGATCCGCCCGGACGACCGCGACGAGGTCGTGCGCGCACGGATCGAGACGCACGAAAAGCTGACGGCGCCCCTCATCCGATACTACCGGGACCGCGGACTCCTCGTGGAGGTGTACGCGAGCGGCCTCATCGACGAGATCTTCGACCGCATTCTCGAGGGACTGCGCGTCTGAGTCGCGTCGGCAGGCGTGGCCTCTTTATACCGCCTCGATATGGGGGCGGGAAGCCCTCGTCGGCTAGTTTGGATAGGCTAACAGGCTGCGGACCTGTAGACTGGGGTTCAAATCCCCACGGGGGCGTCCTTTTTCCATCGGCTACATCATGCCGAGCGCCCCGAGCTTCTCCGGCAGGTACGTGTCCGTCACGTAGTCGAGGCCGTACTTCGCGAGCGCCTGCTGCTCCGCTTTCTTGTTGATCTCGAGCATCGTCTGAATCTCGTGCCGCCAGAACTCATCCGCGAAGCGAGGGTCCGTCATCTCCGCGTTCAGCGCGCCGACGTCGCGCGGCGTGAGGGCGTCCGTCGGGAGGTCGTAGTTCAGGATGTCGCTCGCCGTGATCCCGACGAACTCCGCGGTGGGCGTCGCGAGGTACTCCGAGATGTGCGCGGTCTTGATCGCGCCGTAGGCGACGGATGCGTGAATCCGGAAGCTCCAGGGGTCTCCATCTAAGAACACCGCGGCGGGCAGCTTCATCTCCTCGTTGAGCCGCTTGAGAAGCCGTCGCGTACTCCGTGAGGGCTGCCCCTTCAGGTGGACGAGGATGCACTTCGCGTCCTCATCGAAGCCGTTCTCGACGAGCCGGTCGAACATGCCGCCCGTCTCGATCGCGAGGACGAACTTCGCGTCCGCGTCGACGAGCTTGACCTTCTCCTTCTCGACGTTGTAAGGGATCGTGTAGCCCGCATCGCCGACGTCGTCGCGGCAGTTGATCCTCTTGCGGTCCCCCGTCCGCGTGACCTCCTCGATCGTCAGGTTGCCGATCACGCTCGCGCCGCTCTCCTCGGGTCGGAGCTTGAAGTCCTCCCGGATGAGTTGCGTGACGACCTCGAGGTCCTCGGCGAGCAGATTCGACTCGTCCTGGGAATGGAACTTCGCGATGTCCCAGCCCTCCGAGATGTAGTACATCTCTCGCAAGGTCGACGACTTGCCCTCGTTGATCATGTCGCGGATCAAGTCGAGGACGTACATCGTACGGAGGAGCATGAGGGCGCCCTTCAGCTTCTTCGCGCTCCTCACGCCCATGAGCTTCCCGTACTTCCAGACCGCGTGCTTCGAGTCGAACCGGATGTTCGCCTTCGTCCGGAGAGGGATCTTCATCTTCGGGATCTGCCCGTCGTCGAGCTCCTCGTAGATCTCCTCCGCAATCGCGTAGAGGGCCTGGACCGCCTTGCTCGATTCCGCGGCGTCCGGGGCCTTCTTCTTCCTAGTCATCCTCGAGCGCCTCCTCTGCCTCGTCGTAGTCGATCTCGCCCTCTTCGCCTTCCGCCTCGGGCGGTGCCTCCTCGCCCTCGAACTCCGCGTAGTCGAGTTCCCAGTCGCCCGGCAGCGGCTCTGCGCCGATCACGAAGGCCGGGTTGATGCCGCTCACGTACAGTTCGGACTCGTCGTACTCCGCCTCGTCGAGCCCCTCAAGCTGGAACGACACGGTCGCCTTCTCGACGCTGTCGATCCTCTTGAGCTCCCAGCTGATTTTGCCGTCGTCTCGGACTTCCCCGGGTTTCGGATCGATCGCCCTCGCGGCGATGCCACGTGGAAGGAGAACATGGAGGTTGAGCTTCTTCCCCGTCGGCGTGAAATTGTGCGCGTTGATCGTGATCGTGTGTCGCTTCTGCTTCTTGTCGTACGCGATCTGCTCGTCGATCCACACGACGCCCATGATCTTCGTGACCGTCGGGTCGATGTTGGGGACCTTCTTGCCGACGATCTTCGCGGACTTCTCCGCGATCCGAGGCAGGATGAGCTGGACGATCTCGAACTTCTCCTTCGTCTTCGCGCGATGGGCTTTCTTCGCGAGATGGGTCTTGAGCCGGCGCCCGCACTCCTTGAGTGCGAGGTCGAGTTCCGTCATGATCTCGTCGATCGTCGCGACGGCCTCCTTCGCCTCCGACGTGAACGGGACCTTCGTTGAGCACACGTGGACGAGGACGATCGCCGGCCCGTACGGCAGTCCTTGGCCCCCGCGCTGCTCGAGCCCGTACCGGCGCCAGTCAACGTTCGCGACCGCCTGGGTCAGGGCGCAGCCACCCGCTTGATACAGTAGGGGCGCGCGGTTCGCGAAGCGTAGGACCTCGACGGGCTGGTCCGGCGGAAGGTCACCCCCGTACACGATCCCGACCTCGACCTGAAACGGATTGCCCGCGTAGACCGCGGGGTCGCGGGTCAGAGGCGGCGCATAGAATTCGGGCCGAAGGCTGCCCAGGACGTTCTTCAGCCCTCGCTTAATCAGCCGCTCGCCGATCGGGCTTAGACAATCCGTTGGAGGGGCCATGAGCCTCGCGGATTGCATCGCTCCGTGCAGGGCTTTGGCCTGCTCCAGGTCGAGATTCTTCGGTCGCATGTCCGCGTTGAGCGCGCCGGCATCGCAGATCTCCTTCGCTACGCGCGAAGAGACGCGGACGAACTCCTCCTCTAGGAACGCGGAGAGCTTGTACGACTTCGTCTCCTTCATCATCTGCATGAGGGTGCCGAGCTCGATGCCATGCGGATGCGGGGGGATCTCCTTCGTCTTCGGTGGCAGTTCCTCCGTCGCGCGCTCGAAGACGACCGTCTCGCCTTCCGGCGGCTTGTATGTGAGCCGCGCGTGCGGGTTCACGATGGCGGTCGCCTTAAGGTATTCGGGTATCGACTGCTTCCCGCCGACGTAGCGACCCTTGAGGGGAATCTCGACCCGTGTGCCCTGGACGCGCTCGTGAACAACGAAATCCTCGGACACGAGGTTGGGCCGATTCTTCTTCGTGTCCAGGATGAGTTCGACCTGATAGGCCACGTCCATCTCCGCCGTCTTTGAAGTGATCCGAGTGGGCTTTCCGGTCGTGATCTGGCCGTACATCACGGCCCCGGAGATTCCGAGTCCCTGAGCGCCGCGCGCCTGCCTTCGGCTGTGGAAGCGAGATCCGTACAGCAGTCGGCCGAAGACGTTCGGCACCTCCTTCTTCACGATCCCTGGGCCGTTGTCCTCGACGAGGACGCGGAACTCCTCCTTGTCGACCTTGGACAGTTCCACGACGACATCGGGAAGGATCTCCGCTTCCTCGCAGGCATCGAGCGTATTGTGGAGGAAAATCACGCCTCTGCCACCGAGGAATTTTTCGTACCCCGGGACGCTGAAGTCGTAGACGTAGGGGTGAGGCGATTCGACCTTCCGAATGGAACGCACCTGGAGGAATCCGATGTCACCCAGGATGATTCGTTCGAGGAACCGGCGCTGCCCATAGAGCTCGCCGGGGATCCCTTCCCTCGCATAGACTTCGGCTTCCTCGATCGCGTCAGCGAACTTGGAGACGGTGTAGTGAGGACGGGAGTTCATGTCCTTGTACAGCGGTGCGTTGTATGAATTGAGCGGGTCGAGTGAGCGAACGACGGTCCGGAAGCCGGTTTCCTCGAGCGGGAACCAGAACAGCGGCGAACCTTTTTGGCTGTGCGGAGACGTGGGTCCGTATAGGTAGAGGTTGTGTATCTCCCGGCACCGACTCACGTGGCCGTTCGGGAACGTTCGGTCCGCGGCCGGCTTGCTGCGAAGGCTGAACGCCTTGCCCAACAGCGCGAGGAGGGTGGCTAGGCCCCACGCGAGCTCGGGGCTTACCGTCGACACGGAGGTCTTCTCGCGTCCTCGGTGCCCGTCGCCGTCGATGTATCCTTGTAGGAAAGCCTCCTGGAGATCCCTCGATACGTTGAACACGAGGTCTGGAACTCGTTTCGATCCCGCCCGGTCACCGCATCCGAAGATGTCTCGAAGGACCCAGGACAGTATCTTCGAATAGATTTTCACGCAAACGGCGGTCCTGTGTGCCGGCACGGACGACACGCGGGTCTCCGGACCGAAGGCGTCAAGGATGATCGACTTCGTTCCCTCGATGAGCCGCCTCTCGTGAGATCCGAAGCTGAGGAATATGGTCGCGTCGAGGCGCGTTCCTTCGGCGGCATACAGACCCAGGAAGCGCAGCAGTGCGGGCGTAACCCGAAGGACGACCGGTAGCCGGCTCCTGCCGATGCGCACGTTGATTCGGGCGTCTGCCGGGATGGACAGGTTCCGCGTTCGGACGTATTCGAGCGGGACGAAATCGAAACGCTTCCAGTCCCGAGGGATGCCCTCGAGACGCCCTGAAAGCCCGTGAATCATGATCGAGTCGGCTTCGCCTGCGCGGAGCGACATCAGCCATGGCCTTAGGTCGACTTCCTCAATCCCCGGACCAAGCTGGATTTCCCGATTTGGGACTACGACATAGTCTCCCACGCGGAGATCCTCGACCCGGAACGAGACGATTCGCTTCTCTGCGAGCGCGAAAACGGAGTGGGCTCCTGTGACGGTGACCTTTCGCCCGCCGGTCAGCTCCATCTCGTAGAGGGACCCCTTCAACGCATGCCGGTGTCCCGTCGTTGCGGGTCGGAAATCGACCTTGAGTTTCGTGTCATCGTACGCGAGGACCTCGCAATCATGAAGAGGCACGGAGGGGCCTGGGAGACCGCCAACCGCGATCTTCCGGTCGATGAACTCCCCGATTCGGACGAGCTTGACCCGGCCGTTTTCGCGAATGACGACCGGTTCGTCGTACTCGACGGAGTTGTCCACGGCCTCCTTGACGACCGTGAGGAGCGCCTTCGTCGGCGAATCGTATCCCAGGATCTGCTTGTTCCGTTCGAAGAACTCCGAGACGCTGATCTCCCGCTGCTTCTTCGCGAGCTCTTCGGCTATCGTGGTGGAGGGCATGGCATCAGGAGACTGGGTCCCATCCCGGGGCCCCGCATACCCGAATTCCCGATATAAGTCTGCCGGGGCAACACGATTCCTATCCTGTCACGATGGCGGATGAACGTCCCGACGGGGGGTCCGCGAAAGTGTTCCGCGCGACGACCTATTCCTCGAAGATCGCCCCGCACTTCGGGCACGACGCGGCGTCCTCCGTCACGTCGGCGCCGCAGTTCGTGCACGTGAACGCGGAGGCCTTCCCGGCCTTCCCGCTCTCCGCGCGGGGGCTCTCCTTCCGCAGCTCGCGGGCCCGGTCCGCCATCGCCGCGCGGGTGCGGCGCATGCGACCGGAATACCACCAGAGGAACAGGATGAACAGATAGAACGCGAACGCGAGAGCCAGGAGTGAGGTTGAGTACAGGAAGAAGAAACCGAACAGCGTCCAACCGGACGCCGCGATCGGCGCGAGGATCGCCGGCGTGAAGGTCCAGTTGTCGCCGGGCCGGTGCGCGGCGAACGCCATGCCGTACACGGCCTCGCCCAAGGACACGTTCGCCGTGAACAGCGTGCCGTTGTACGGGTTCGGGTCCGCGATCGGGGCGGGGGACATGCGGTAGGGCTGGTCCGAAACCGCAAGGCCGTCGATCGTCGTGAGGTTCACGAAGACCTCGTACTCCCCCGCGGTCGAATTGTTCGCCGAGTACAGGACGACGCGGAACGTGAACGTCGTTGTCGAGTCCGCCCGGAACGGCTCCACGGTCCCGTTGCGCAAGGTCAGCGTGGGCTCGAGCCCCTCGAGACTCTGAATCTCGATCGGCGGCGCGGACAGGACGATCTGCGTGCGCAGGCTCGCCACGACGACGAGGGCAATCGCGAAGATCACGAGGCCGTTCACGAGGAACCGTCTCGGCCGCCGCTCGCCGAACCAGAACGGCACGACGAACATCGTGAGGGCGATCACGAGGAGCGCGAGGCAGACGGACACCCCGAATGCGAAGATCGCAAACATCCAACCGACGAAGAGGCCGAGTACCGCGACGTAGAGGACCCGGGACCACGGCGTCTTCAGGAACGCCTTGAGCTGTTCCCGGAGCGGCACGGCCGCGCGAAACGGCGGCCTCCTTAATACTTGTGCCGAGACCGTTGCACGCGCGCCGTTCCACCCGCCAAGTTTCTTATAGCGAGCCCGGATAGCGCGGTCTTCGCGTCAGGTGACGCCGTGAAGCGCCTTGTCGTCGCGATCGGAGGGAACGCGCTCCAGCCCGCCGGCGAGGGTGGCGACGCGGCGGCGCAGCGCGCGCGGGTCGACGCGACCTGCGCGAGGCTCGCGGACCTCGCCGCGACCGGCCATGAGTTCGTCCTCACGCACGGCAACGGACCGCAGGTCGGGAACATCCTCCTCCAGAACGAGGAAGCCCGGGACCGAACGCCCGCGATGCCGCTGGACGTGTGCGTCGCGGAGAGCCAGGCGCAGATCGGCTACATGCTCCAGCAGGGGCTCGAGAACGCGTTCGCGACGCGGGGGATCCGCAAGGGCGCCGTGTGCGTGATCACGCAGGTCGTCGTGGATCCGGCCGATCCGGCCTTCGCGGACCCGACGAAACCGATCGGGCCGTACTACACGCGCGAGGACGAGCTCGTCGTGAAGCGCGCGAAGGGATGGAGGCTCGTGTACGACGCCCGCGGAGGCTACCGCCGCGTCGTGCCATCCCCCCGGCCGCTCGAGATCGTCGAGGCGGACATCGTCGCGCGGCTCGTCGCCCAAGGGGACGGGCGCGTCGTGATCGCCGCGGGCGGCGGAGGCATCCCCGTCGTCCGGAAGGACGGCCGCCTGGTCGGCGTCGAGGCGGTCGTCGACAAGGACCTCGCGTCCGCGGTCCTCGCGCGCGCGATCGGCTGGAAGGACCTCGCGATCGTGACGGACGTGCCCCGGATCGCCCTGGACTTCGGGACGCCGGCCCCGCGGCCCCTCGACCGGATGACGTTGAAGGACGCGAAGAAGCACCTCGCGGACGGCCAGTTCCCGCCCGGCAGCATGGGGCCGAAGATCGAGGCCGCGATCGACTTCCTCGAGGGCGGCGGGACGCGCGTCGCCGTGACGGACCTGGACCATCTCGTCCCCGCGATCGCGGGGAAGGCGGGCACGCAGATCGTCGCGAAGTGAGCGCGGAAGGTTCTTGACCGCACGGCCCCTTCCGCGTGCCCGGGGGAGCGGGGACGAAGGCGCCGGCGCGCTGGTACGAGACGTTCTTCGGCCGGGACTACCTCACGCGGTACGTCCATCGGGACACGCCCGCGGACGTCGACGCGATCGAGCGGATCCTGCGGCTCCGCAAGGGCGCGAAGGTCCTCGACGTCGCGACCGGCGCAGGCCGGCACGCCGTCGAGCTCGCGCGCCGCGGCTACGTCGTGACGGGAGTGGACCTGTCCGAACCGCTCCTGCGGGAGGCGCGGGCCGCCTCGCGGCGCGCGCGGGCCCGCGTCACGTTCGCGCGGGCGGACATGCGCCGCCTCCGCTACACGTCCGCGTTCGACGCCGCGGTCAGCATGTTCACGTCGTTCGGCTACTTCGACCGGACGGAGGAGGACCGGCAGGTCCTCGACGGCGTGGCGCGGGCGCTGAAGCCCCGCGGGAAGTTCCTCATGGAGATGTTCAACCGGGACCACCTCGCGAGCAGCCTGCCGCAGCAGAGTTGGCGGATCCGCGACGACGGGTCCGTCGTGCTCGAGGAGGACGCGTTCGACCCGCTCCACGGGCGCTTCGAGACGCGCCAGATCGTCATCGACCGCAAGGGCACGCGCGAGTACACCGGCTCCGTGCGCGCGTACACCCTCGCCGAGCTGAAGGCGCTCTTCGAGTCCTCCGGGCTGTTCCTCCACCGCGTCCTCGGCGGCCTCGATCTGTCGCCGTACACGCCGCGCAGCCGACGCGTCGTCCTGTACGCCGTGAAGGGACGGCAACCCACGAGCATCCGGACGATGTGGTGACCCGGGACCTCGCGGAGAAGCCTTTTTCCGCGGGGCGCGTTCTTGCCGGCGGACGGCATGGCAACGCTCGAGGAACAGATCAAGTCCATCGAGGACGAGATCCAGCGAACGCCGTACAACAAGGCGACGCAGCACCACATCGGCAAGCTGAAGGCGAAGATCGCCCGGCTCAAGGAAGAGGTCGAGGCCCGGCGTCTCCGCTCGGGCGGCGGCGGGCGGCAGTACGCCGTCCGGAAGAGCGGGAACGCGACGGTGGGGCTCGTCGGGTTCCCGAGCGTCGGGAAGTCGACCCTGCTGAACGCGATCACGGAGGCCACGAGCGAGGTCGGAGAGTACGACTTCACGACCCTCGACGTGATACCGGGCGCGCTCGAACATCGCGGGGCGAAGATCCAGATCCTCGACATGCCCGGCCTCATCCGCGGGGCGTCGAAGGGGCGCGGCCGGGGGCGGGAGGTCCTGTCCGTCGCGCGCTCGTGCGACCTCATCCTCCTCATGATCGACGTCTTCGAGACGAACATCGAGGTGCTCGCCGAGGAACTCCGCCTCGGCGGGATCCGTCTCAACGAACGGCCCGCGGACGTCGTCTTCTCGAAGGCGACGCGCGGCGGCCTCACCGTGAACGCGACGGTCGCCCTCACGAAGATCGACGTCGGCATGGTGAAGGACATCTGCCGGGAGTGGGGGCACCTGAACGGCACGGTCGTCGTGCGCGACGACGTGTCGGAGGACGAGCTGATCGACGCCCTCGCGGGGAACCGCGTCTACATCCCCACGCGGGTCGTGCTGAACAAGATCGACCTCGTGGGGGCGGACTACCTGTCGGCCCTCCAGGCAAAGCTCCCGGGATGGCGGATCCTTCCCATCAGTGCGATCCGCGGGGTCGGCCTCGATCGTCTCAAGGACGAGATCTACGACGCGCTCCGGTTCATGCGCGTCTTCCTGAAGCCGCAGGGGAAGGAGGCGGACCTGGCGGAGCCGCTCATCGTGAAGGATGCGTCGAGCGTGGCCATGGTGATCGATGCGATCCACCGGGACTGGAGGCGCCGCTTCCGCTACGCGAACGTGTGGGGCACGAGCGCGATGTTCCCCGGGCAGCGGGTGGGGCTCGACCACACGCTCCGGGACTCCGACGTCCTGACCGTCGTCCTGCGGAAAGGCTAGGCCCGCGCCGGGGCATAAAGCGTCAAGTACGCCCACACGCCTGCGGCGGCGGATGCGCGCCTTCGTCACGGGCGGGACGGGCCTCGTCGGGAGCCACCTCGTCGAAGCGCTCCTCGCGCGAGGCTGGGACGTCGCCGTGCTGACGCGCGATCCTTCGAGGGCCCGGGGCCTCGCAGCGCGCGGCGTCGCGGTCATCGAGGGCGACCTCACGCGTCCGAAGTTCCAGGCGGAGATGGGACGCGCGGACGTCGTGTTCCACACCGCGGGCTGGATCGAGCTCGGCGTCCGTGACGGCCGACGGATGTTCGACGTGAACGTGACGGGCACCGCGAACCTGCTCGCGATCGCGCGCAAGGAGGGCGTCGCCCGCGTCGTGTACACGGACACGGCCGGGGTCTTCGCCCCGGCCCACCCGGAACGCCCGGCGACGGAGGCATCCGAGGCGCGGGCGGTGATCGACGACCCCTACGTCGTCACGAAGGTCCAGGCCCACAACCTCGTCGTCGGGGAGATGCACGCGGGCCTGCCCGTCACCGCCGTCCTCCCGGCCGCCGTGTTCGGACCGCGGGACACGAACGATCTCGGGCGGACCCTCGGGCGCCTCGTCCGAGGCCGCCTCGGCACCCTCCCGGCGGGCTTCGGGGTGAACACGTGGACCCACGCGGCGGACGTCGCGGACGGGCACCTCCTCGCGGCGACCGTCGGGCGGCCCGGGGAGATGTACCTCCTCGGGGACCGCGTCCTCACCGTGTACGAGTTCCTCCGACTCGCCGCGGACGTGGCGGGCGTGCCGCCTCCGGCGCGCCGGGTCCCGCTGCGCGCGGCCCGCCTCGTCGCGCGCCTCTCGGAGGCCCGGGCGAGCCTGAGCCGCCGGCCGCCTCGCCTGCCCCTCGCGGCCCTCGACCTCGCGTCGATCGACCTCGCGGTCGACGCGTCGACGGCGCGCCGGGACCTGGGATGGAGCCCCCGGCCGTTCGAGGAGCGCCTGCGGGAGACGGTCGCCTGGTACGTCGAGGAGTATCGCGTGCGACGCGCGCCGCTTCCCGTCAAACCAGGTGGTGCATCCTCCGGAGGTCGCCCTCGAAGGGTCTGAGGGCCTCCGGCACGGAGACGCCAGGAAGTTCGACGTTCAGGCTGAGTCCACGGTCCCGCTTCTGCTTCCACACGTCCGAGTTGAACGCGAGGAGCGCCTCCGTGGCCTCGAGCCATGACGCCGGGATACCGTCGCGGGGCGCGGGGAACCGCTCCCGGTGGACGCTCCCGCCGTACACGGACCGCCAGATCTTGTCGGTCGAGAACGGGACGATCGGGGCGAGGAGACGCAGGAGGTCCCGCAGGCACGCGTGGAGGGTCCACGTCGCACCCGGGTCCGCCTCGTAGGCGCGGCCCTTCACCATCTCGACGTAGTGCGGGGCGAACACGTTCCAAAGGATGTCGCGACAACGGTTCGCCGAGACGAATAGATTCGACTCGTCGTATGCGCCCCGGCAGACCTCGATGAGACGGTTGAACTCCGCGAGCATCCACTCGTCCGTTGCAAGGAGCTTGCCGGCGGGCGGCTCCTCGAACGACGAGATGAACCGCGCGACGTTCCAGAGCTTCGTGAGGAACTTGCCCGCGCCGCCGATCTTCGCCTCGGAGATCCGAAAGTCATCCCCCGGATTCGTCTCGCTCGCGGCGAAGAAGCGAACGGCGTCCGCGCCGTACTTCCGGAGCAGGGGCCACGGCTCGATGATGTTGCCGAGGGTCCGGTGCATCGCGCGCCCCCGCGCGTCGAGCCCAAGGCCGTGGACGAAGACCCGGCGGAAGGCCGGCGACCCGCGGACGAGGTACGACTTCAGGGTCGTGTAGTACAGCCACGTCCGCACGATGTCCTTACCCTGGGGTCGCAGGGACGTTGGGAAGTTGGCCCCGAAGAAGGCCGCATCGCGACGGTAGCCCGTGACGAACAGGTTCGAGACGCTCGAGTCCATCCACGTGTCGAACACCCGGTCCTCCCCGACGAACTCACGGCCCCCGCACGTCGGGCAACGATCGAAGGGGGCGGGGTCCTTCCAGGGACGATAGTATTTCCCCGGCGGGGGCGCGAGCACCTCGGCGCACGCCTTGCAGTACCAGAGCGGGATCTCCGTGTGGTAGTACCGACGACGGGAGATCGGCCAGTCGATCGTGAGGCCGTCGATCCAGTCCAACAGCAGCTGCCGGTGTCGCGGGGGATGGAAGTCCATCCGCGCCGCGAGTCCCTTCAGGTCCTCCCGGAAGTCGAGCTGCCGGAGGTACCACGCCTCCGAAGAAAGGAACTCGACGGGCGTCGCGGACCGCTGGCACAGGGGTGCGCGCTGCTGGATCGGTTCGATCCGTTCGAGGGCCCCCTCGGACTCGAGGTCCGCGATCACGCGCGTCCGCGCCTCCTCGACCGGCAGGCCGTGGTACGGACCGGAGGCAACCGTCATCCGGCCGCGCTCGTCGATCGCCTTCACGGGCTCGAGTCGCAGGTCGCGGAACAGCTGGATGTCGACCATGTCGCCGTACGAGCAGATCATCGCGGCGCCGCTCGCGAATTCCGGCCTCGCGGCGGGATGCGGCACGATCGGCACGTCGTTCCCGTACAGGGGCACGCGGGCCTTCACGCCCTGGAGTCGACGGAACCGCTCGTCGTCCGGATGGACGATGATCGCCCGGCAGGCCGCGAGCAGTTCCGGCCGGGTCGAGCCAATCATGATGTGGCCTCCGTGGGCGAGCGAGAACCGCATCCAGACGAGCTTCGACGTACGCTCCTCGTATTCGATGTCCGCCTCGGCGAGGGGCGTCTCGCAGGACGGACACCAGAACGTCGGCCGCTCCCCCCGGTAGAAGAGGCCGCGGGGCCACAGCTCGAGGAAGATCGCCTGGCTGTACGCACGGTACTCCTCGGAGTCGGTCGTGTAGACGTGATCGAGGTCGGCGGACATCCCGACACGACGTGCCAGGTCGAGGATGCCCTGACCGATAGGCTCAATCTCCTTCCGACAGGCCTCGATGAACGCCTCGCGGTCCCACTCGTGGAGCGGCTTCCCCGCCTTGCGTTCGACGGTCCGTTCGATGTTGATTCCGTTCCGGTCGAGGCCGAACGGGAACAGGACCGCACGGCCGAGCATGCGCTGGGAGCGGGCGAGCATGTCGATCATCGAGTACGACATGACGGCGCCGATGTGCCAGGAGCCGCTCGGGTACGGAGGCGGCGTGTCGATCACGAACACGGCGTCGCCCGGTCCCGGGGCGAATCGATACAGGTCGATGTCCGTGCGCCACGCCTCGAGGACGGCCTCCTCCAGGGCGACGTCCCACGTCTTCTCGGAGAGGCGAGGTGCGCGCATCGCGGAACGCCGCGGACAAAGGCGGACGCCATAAAAGGCTTGTTCGCCGGGAGACGCGCGCCGGGATCGCGAGCCGGTCGAGGCCTACTCGACGAACCGGAGCGCCTCCGCCGGGGGCGTGCGCGACGCGCGGATTGCGGGATGGGCCGTGCTAGCGGTGGCCGCCGCCGACGCGAGGGCGACGATCCCCGCGAGGTTGCCCCACGGGACGTCGAACACGACGATGTCGGAGAAGTACACCAGGTACACCTTCCACGCGAAGACGATCCCGAGCCCGACGCCGATCGAGATCCCGAGGACCGCGACGAGGGCGATCTCGACGAGGAAGACGGACAGGACCATCCGGCGCGTGAAGCCGATCGCCCGCATCGCGCCGATCTGCGGCCGCCGCTCGACGACCGCGCGGAGCGTGACGACGACGAGCCCCGCGACCCCGACGAGGAGCCCGATGCCGAGGTACGCCTGCATGAGAGTGAGGACCTGCTGGGAGGCGTCGAACGCCTCGCCGATCTCCTCCCGGATGTCGATCGTCTGGAGCCCCCACGGGAAGAACACACGTTCGAGGTCCGTGCGCAACGCGCGCACGCTGACCCCCGACGCGACCTGGAAGAAGTACGCGGTGTACCACAGGGTCACGCCGCCGACGGGAGGGAACGTCTCCCGCACGACGGACTCGTCGACGAACACCCCCGACGTGAACTCGAGGGCCTGCTCGAGGACACCGACGATCGTCAGTTCGACGGAGCGGTTCCCGACGTCCGTCACCCGGATCCGGTCCCCCGGGACGGCCCGGAGGCGGCCCGCGTCGGGCACGAACTGGTTCGGTCCCGTCGCGCTCCGGTCGACGATCGCGAGGGAGCGGTTCCGGGACAGGGCGAGCCACACATCCTCCCGCGTCGCGAGGTCCCACCGCGTCCCGTTGTCGTCCACGATCGACGGCAGGTGTGCGGTGAAGCCGTACCGGTTGCTCCGGACGAGGAAGTTGTCGACCCCCCACAGGGTGTAGGCGAAGGAGCCGTTCCCGTCGACACGCTCGACCCGTGCCGGCATGACGCTCGCGCTCGACACCCCGTTCCACCCGCCGAGGAACAGGTCTTCCGTGAAGTTCCCCTCCAGGATCCCCCGAAATCCGGGGATCTCCCCGTACGCGGTCGCGTACGCGATCACGTCGTAGCCACCGCTCTGCTCCGAGACGAACCGATCGATGCTCGACCGCTGCATCGCCTGGACCATCGAGATGAGCGTGACCATGAACAGGATGAGGGCGAACATCGCGACGGTCATCGCGGTGCGGAACCGCTTCTCCATGGGGTACGAGATGGCCGTGACGAGAACCGGACGGCCCGCGCGGACGGTCGTCCGGTGCAGCAGCGCGCGCAGCGCCTCGCTCACGTTGAACACGGCGATGAGAATCGCCGCCGCGACGAGGATGACACCCGTGACGACGAACGCGAGGGACGGATCGTCCGTCGCCTCGTTGAGGAGCTTGACGGGCGCCAGGATCCACGCGAGCGCGACGAGGGAGCCCGCCGTGAAGCCGAGCCGTGCGTGCCCGAAGCCGGCCGCGAGGAGCGCCGCCCCGAACGCGACGAGGGGCGGTCCCGGGATCAGCCCGTGGCCCGTGTTCGCCCAGGCCCCGTAGGCCGTGAGCGAGGCACCGAGCCCGAGCGCGCCCACCGCCCCGGCGAGCAGGGAGGTCGACCCGCGGCCCGGGGCCGGCTCCGGGAGGTCCCGGATCGCCCGGACGATGTTCAGCCGGCTCACGCGCCACGACGCGAGGAAGACGCTCGCCCACGTGAGGGCGGCGCCCCCGACGAACGCGAGGAACACGCTTGACGCCTCGAAGTGGAACGTGACCTCGACCTCCCCGTGCGGGACGACCCGCTCGAAGAAGTACACCATGACGTACCCGAGGCCGAGGCCCGCGAGGGCGCCGAGGGCGGCCGCCGCGCCGACGTAGACGGTCCCTTCAAGCGTGAAGGAGGCGAGCAGGTCCCGCCGGAGGAACCCGACGGCGCGGGCGACCCCCATCTCCGGCTTCCGTTCCTCGGCGAGCATCACGAAGATGTTCACGATCAGGAGGAGCCCCGCGATGATCGAGAACGCCCCCATCACGAGGAACAGCTCCGTCGCGTCCTCGCCCACCCGTTCCGCCTCCGCGACGCCGTCGGCCTTGACCTCCTCGACCGTGAGCTCGATGTCGCCCCGGAGGACGAGGCGAAGGTCGAGCGCGACCGCCGCGGAGTGGCCGACCCCGTCCGCGACGCCGCCCGCGTTGGAGACCTTCACGAGGTTGATGCGGTCCCGTTCGCCGAAGGCCTCCTGCGCGGATCGCAGGTCCATGAACACGATCGGCCGGCGCTCGTAGGAAGCCTTGCCCTCGTCCCGCACGATGTCGGCCACGCGCACGCGCACGATCGTACGGTTCGTCGTGCCATAGAACAGCTCGAGCGGGTGGCCGACCGTCGCATTCAGCTCGCGCGCCGCGCGTTCGTTCAGGAAGACCTCCGACGCGGCCAGCGCGTGCGTATCCGTCACGGCCCCGCCGACGTTGCGGAGGGCCCCGAAACCCACCTCAAGGGTCGCGTTGAGCCCCATCACGGTCACCTGCTGGTTGCCCGCCCGGCTCACGTTGTTCCGCACCGGGAGGACCTTCAGGAGGACGGGCGCGACGCCGTCGACGGGGGAGGCGCGGGCGCGCAGCCCCGCTGCGATGTCCGCGTACGTCGATTCGGGGAACGAGTACAGATTGCCGTTGAACTCGTTCACGACGATCTCGTCGATCGCGTCGAGCCGGACGTACACGTCCCCGACGAAGATGTAGCCGAGCGTGTCCCCGACGACGAGGCTCGACGCGATGATCGCCGTCCCGACGAGGAGGCCGGCGAGGACGATCGCGACGCGGACCTTGCGGCGCGCGATATTCCGCGCGGCGAGGCGGGCGAGGAGGGGGCGCGCGGCGACGAGGACGGCGCCGAGGGCGATGCCCACGAGGATCGCCGCGAACGCCCACACCACGACGTCCGCGATCGGCTCACCCCGCTCGGACCTCGTCGACGATCTGCCCGTTCCGCATGCGCAGGATGCGGTGGGCCCTCGAGCCGACGGCCTCGTCG
Source organism: Methanobacteriota archaeon (assembly GCA_052389495.1). GTDB lineage: Archaea > Thermoplasmatota > Thermoplasmata > RBG-16-68-12 > RBG-16-68-12 > RBG-16-68-12. The sequence continues at coordinate 21,879 of JBQTHW010000212.1, forward strand.
TGCGTCACGAGGACGAGCGTCTGGCCCTCCTCCCGGTTCAGACGCGCGAGGAGGTCGACGATCTGTGCCGACGTCTCGGAGTCGAGGTTCCCCGTGGGCTCGTCCGCCCACACGATCGCGGGGTCGTTCACCAGGGCGCGGGCGATCGCGACGCGCTGCTGCTGGCCCGCGCTGAGCTGCGCGGGCTTGTGCGCCGCCCAGCCCCGCAGGTCGACCGCGTCGAGCATGCCGAGGCCGCGGCGGCGCGCCTCCTTCGCGGGCACGCGCGCGACGAGGAGAGGGAGTTCGACGTTCTCGACGGCCGAGAGGACGGGCAGGAGGTTGTACGACTGGAACACGAACCCCATGCGGCGCGAGCGGTAGCGGCTCTTCGCGTCGTCGTCCATCGACGCGAGCGCGACGCCCTCGATGAACACCTCGCCCGACGTGAGGTCGTCGAGACCGGAGAAGCAGTTGAGCAGGGTCGTCTTGCCGCACCCCGACGGGCCCATGATCGCGACCATCTCGCCGCGCGCGATCGACAGGTCGACCCCCCGGAGGGCGTGGACCTTCAGGGCGCCCGAGTTGTACACCTTCTGGGCGCGGACGGCGCGGACCATCGGGGCGTCGGGCATCGCGCGGTTTCGATGGGACCGTGCCTATTTAGGATTTCTTCAGCCGGAGGGACCTACTCCTGCCTCGCGGCGAACACGTTGACGCGCCAGGACTCCTCGAACGGCGTGGGGCCGAGGCGCGACCGCAGGCCGTCCTCGAGTTCCGCGTTGAACGCGCGGCGTGCGTCGGGCGGCATCTCCGCGAGCTCCCGGTCCGTGCGGCCCCAGGCGGCCTCGAGCGCGACGAACTCGTCGACGGACGCGAAGGGCACCGGGAACGCCCGCGAGAGGACGTCCGCCCGGGCGAAGCCCGCCGCTCCCAGGGCGCGTGCGACGGCGGCCGGGTCGCCCGTCGCCCGGGCCTCCTCGGAGGACGTGGCGAGCGCGTGCGCCTCGCGCAGCGCGGCGAGCTGCCGGGAGGGGGTTCGGGTCCCGTGCTTCGCGACGAGGGACGAGAGCAGGGCGGAGCCTTCCGGGAGGGCGGCGTCCCATTCGCTGAAAACGAAGCGGCCCTCGGGCTTCAGGACGCGGCGCACCTCCGCGAACGTGCGGTCGTAGCCCAGTTCCGGGACACCGAAGTTGCTGACGACCCCGTCGAACAGCTTGCCCCGGTAGACGATGTTCCGGCAGTCCATCATCTCGAAGCGGATGTTTCGGATCCCGGCGTCCCCCGCGCGGTAGCTGCCGACGGAGATCGCGCCGTCCGCGAGGTCGATCGCAACGACGCCCTGGGGCGCGACCCGCGGGGAAAGGAGCCGTGCGAGAAGCCCCGTTCCCGTGCCGAGGTCGAGGAACAGCTCTCCGGGCTTCGGCCCGGCGAGGTCCGTGACGACCCGCGCGACGGGCTCGAAGCGCGGCACGACCAGGCGGTCGTACGTCTCCGCCATGCGGCTGTACTCGTCCGCCCAGAGGAGGATGGCCTCGTTCGCGTTCATGGGTTCCGCGCGAACCGGGCGCCGGGACTTAACCTTTCGCGAGCGGAAAAGGGTTATCCCCCGCGCGTCGTTTCGACGCTCGATGGCGGGGCTCCTTCCGCGGTTCCACGAGGACCACGTCGCGATCGTCCGGTCCTTCGTCGCGCACGTCGTCGAGGCGAGCGGGCGCCGCGGCGTCGTGCTGGGCCTGAGCGGCGGGGTCGACTCCGCGCTCGTCGCGAAGCTGTGCGCGGACGCGATCGGCCCGAAGCGGGTGCTTGCGATGGGCCTCCCGGACGGCGCGGGTGGCAAGGACCAGGAGGACGCGAGGGCGTGGGCGAAGGCCCTCCGCGTCGGGTTCCGCGTCCTCGACATCAAGCCGGTCGTCGCGGCCCTCGAACGGAGTCTCAAGGCGTCGCGCGCGGCCCGCACCGCCCGCGGCAACCTCCGTGCCCGCGCGCGGATGATCGCCCTGTACTACGTCGCGAACACGGAGGACCGCCTCGTCGCGGGGACGGGAAACAAGAGCGAGCTCCTGTGCGGCTACTTCACGGTCTTCGGCGACGGCGCGTGCGACTTCCTGCCGATCGGCGATCTCTACAAGACGCAGGTGCGCGCGATGGCGCGCCACCTCGGCGTCCCCGAAGCGATCCTCGGCAAGCGGCCCACCGCCGGCCTGTGGGCTGGGCAGACGGACGAATCGGAGCTCGGCATCACGTACGACGACCTCGACCGAATCCTCCTCGGGCTCGAACTCCAGCTCGAACCGGATGCGATCGCGGAGAAGGCCTCCGTGCCGATCGAGACCGTCCGCCACGTCGAACGCCTCGTGGCCTCGAGCGTGCACAAGCGGAAGATGCCGCTCATCCCGAAGCTAGGCGTCCGCACGATCGGCCTCGACTGGCGCGAATAGGGCGCGTCGCTCCCGGAGCGCCTCGAGGAACTCCTTCGGCCGCGCGACGTCGAAGACAATCTCCGAGGCTGGGAGGCCGAACGCCTGGAGGAACCGGCGAGGCCGCGCGAGCACGACCCGGACGAGGCCCGTTCGGCCCCCTGTGACGAACAGGGTCGGCCGTCCGAGGGGGCGGTGAATCCCGAGCGGCACGCGGTGGGGCGCGAGGTCCTCCGCGGACTCAATCGACTGGATGTCTCGGAACGGCACCGCCGCTCGGAAGTACCAGCCCTGCCGCAGGATGACGCGGGAGCGGGTGAGCCAGTGTCGCGTCGACAGGGGCGAGACTCCGAAGACGAGCAGGACCGCCGCGAGGACGACGCCGGAGACGGTGAGGAGTTCCGGCGCGGCAGGAGGCGATGCGCCCATCACCACGGCAACGAGGACGATGAGGACGATGAACACGACGAGGCGGCCGTAGGCGAGGGCGCGACCGTACGCGAAGACGAGGCGTCGCTCCATGCCCCGGCGGAAGCCGAGTCCTGTTCCTTAAGGATACGGCTCACTGTCACGAGGAGGTCTGGATGAACTTAAGGGCATTCACGCCTTTTATCCGTCGGATGTGGGCGATGAGCTCCTTCAGACGCACGGTGGAGCCCTCTGCGACGAAGATTTGCAGGCAGTTCACGTCGTCGAGGTGGGTGTGGAGCATCGTTCGGATTTCGTCGAACCGGTGTTGGAGGATCGCCAAATCCGCCTTCGTGTTCCCCTTTCCGTACAGGACCGCAAGGATCATGGACGCCTTCGCGGCGTCCCGACCCCACATCGTCGCGTCGACGAACTCTCGAAGCGCCTCCCGGAACGCCTCGCTCCGGCTTCGGTAGCGGCGCTCCTTTGCAATTTCGTCTACGGTCCGCAGGATCCCCTCGTCCACGCTCACGCTCACGATCGCCATGGTTAGTAAGGTATGCCCGCCAGGTAGATGGGGTTTATTAAGAACGCATCAAGGGTTAAATAAACCGGTTCTGGTGGGAGACCGATGGCGAGTCTCGCCTCCCTCGCGCTGTGGGGGTTGATTACCGGCGGCACGCCCCTCGTCCTCGTGGCCGTGCCGATCCTCCGGGAACGCATCTCCGATCGGACGACCCACCTCATGCTCGGCCTGTCTGCGGGAATCCTCCTTGGCCTGTCGTTCCTCAACGTCATCCCGGAGAGCTTCGAGAAGGCGGGGGTCCTCGGCCTCGCCGACCAGGCGGTGCCCCTCGGGATCGCAGGAGGTTTCTTCGCCCTCATGCTCATTGAACGCCAGCTGCTCCGCCGCGGAGAAGGCGGCCGTGGGCACGACGCAGACGGGCACGCAATCCAACCTTTCGGCGCCCTGGCCCTGAGCGCCCTCACAATTCACGGCCTCGTGGACGGCTTCGTCATCCCGCTGGGGTTCGAGCTCGGCGAGGCGACGGGAACCGTCATCGTCTTCGCCGTTGCCCTCCACCAAATCCCGGACAGCTTCGCGGCCCTGGCCGTGGGGATGGCGTCCACCCAGGGCCGTCGCGCCTCCGCGTTCGTTCTCGCGACCGCGATCGACACTCCCTTGGGTATCCTCCTGGGCGTCCTGTTCCTTGGGGTCGGTGCGCCGTGGCTCCCGGTGGGCCTCGCATTCTCCGCGGGGACGTTCCTTTTCGTGTCCGCGGCGGACCTGATCCCAGAGCTGCAGCACCGCACTCGATCCGCGCTGGTCACCGCGATGATCGTGGTCGGGTTCGCGATCGTCGGTGCGCTCGCGTTTCTCCCGCGCGCGTGACCCGATGTGGTGTCGAGTCGAGCGCAAACTTTCAACGTCGGAACGACCACGACTATCATCTTGGGAGAAGAATAAAAATATGGATCGTTCGCCGACACGTTTGTCGTGACCCGCTCTTGCAAACCTTTTTGTGGGGACCGCTTGATACGGCGGCCCCGCGCGGTCCGTTCCCGCCCACGTCCGCGCGGCGCCGGGGGCCCTGCACTCGCCACACGGGGGAGCGAGACATGGAGGAAAGCATCTTCCAACCGTATATCGGGACGAAGTCCATCTTCCGGATGGACCGGGAGATTCTGCGCCCGTCGTACGTCCCGGACCGACTGCCGCATCGCGAGCCCCAGATTGAGCAGCTCGCACAGATCCTTGTGCCCGCCCTGAAGGGGGAACGCCCGAGCAACGTCCTGATGTTCGGCAAGACAGGGACCGGGAAGACGGCGGTCGTGCGGTACATCGAGAACGAGCTCAAGAAGGCGGACGCGGCGCACCTCGTGCACTACCTCTACCTGAACTGCGAGATCGTCGACACGCCGTACGGAGTGTTGCAGGGCATCGCGAACGCGTTCATCGAGAACTTCAACCAGCGCATCCCGTTCACGGGCCTGTCGACGGACCGCGTGTACGGGCTGCTCGTGGAGAAGCTCGACGAAGAGAAGCGGATCGTGATCATCGTCCTCGACGAGATTGACAAGATCGTGACGAAGAACGGGGACGACATCCTGTACCAGCTCCTCAAGATCAACGACGACCTGTCCCGGGCGCGGGTCTCCCTGATCGGCATCAGCAACGACCTCAAGTTCACGGAGTACCTCGACCCCCGTGTCCGCTCCCGCCTCAGCGACGAGAAGATGGTGTTCCCGCCGTACAACGCTGAGGAGCTGTTCGACATCCTCGCCGCGCGGGCCACCCTGGCGTTCGACAATGGGAGGGCACCCGAGGTCGTCCTGTCGCTGATCTCCGCCTTGGCGGCCCAGGAGCACGGCGACGCGCGCCGCGCGCTCGACCTGCTCCGCGTCTCCGCGGAACTCGCGGACCGGCAGGGGGAGGACCGGATCACGGAGGAGCACGTCCAGCGGGCGAAGAACAAGGTCGAACTCGACACGGTCATCGAGGCCGTCAAGTCGCTCCCGACCCAGGCGAAGCTCATCCTCCTGGGCATCCTCCTGAACGAGGAGGTCGGCAACCCGAAGCTCACGACGGGCGAGGTCTACACGACGTATCGGGACCTCTGCCGCAAGACCGGCGTGACGCCGCTCACGCAGCGCCGGGTGACGGACCTGATCTCGGAGCTCGACATGCTCGGACTCGTCCACGCGCGCGTGAAGTCGTTCGGCCGCGGGGGCCGGACGAAGGAGATCCAGGCCAGCGTGCCGGCGTACGAGGTCAAGCGCGTCCTGGAGAAGGACGAGATTCTTTCGGAAGCCCGAGGCTACCGCGTTCGGGCCCAGACGACGTTGATCTAGCGTTCCGGCGGGTCCGTCGGGGCGTCGACGCCGGCCGCCCGCCGACGTCGGATCCGCGGCGCGATGTAACGGCCCCACGCCCACACGGCGGCCTCGACGAGGAACGGCGAGCCGAACACGAGGGGCAACGCGATCGCCAGGCTCGTCCAGCTGTTCGCCGGGGCGTACGTGTCACCCCAGCCGCTACAGCATCCCGTACCGATCGGCCGGCCGGGCTCCAGGTAGCTGAACGCGATGTAGCCCACGATCGCGAAGACAAGAATCGCCGTGACGAGGATCACGTCTCCCTCCTTGCGCAGCAGGACGAACGCGGCGACGACGCCGATCACGCTCCCGGCGATCTTCGTGCCGGTGGGCTCGTACGTGAGCTTGAGGAGGCCGAACCAAGGGATCTCGCCCCGGGCCCGGCCGAGCACGTTCCCCTGGGGTACGACGCCGAAGAGGTCGTACGGGCGCAACGGCTGGCACGGATCCGGGTCCACGCTGCACCGATCGTACGCGTTGTTGTCCCCCATCGTGAGGTAGCCCTCGACCCCTGCGCCCGCGGAACTCTGTGCAAACGAGCTGAGTTCGAAGGTGATCCCGAGATCCCCCCGCCACCCCATCCGATGGATCGTCACGCTGTGCAGGCCGAACGGGCTCTGGACGGGCACGCCGCCCGCCGCGACGCCCTCCCACAGCGTGCGGGGGAAGGGCGGCAACAGGTCCGGGATGTCGTACGCCAACGGGTCCGTGGCGTTCGGGCGAACGTGCATGATCGCTCGGTGGATGACCGGCGTCGAGTCCGAGGCGAACCCGGGCTTGCGGAAGACGATCACGTCGCCGAAGTCCCCGTACGTCGCATGGCCCGTCACCTTGCCCTCGATCCACGTGACGACGTCCCTCCGCTGCCTCGCCGCCTGCACGAAGACGAGGTCCCCCGTGTCGATCACGCCGACGTACGACTCCGTGTCCGCGTGCTGCATCGACTCGCTCTCCACGACGACAATCGGCGGGTACGTCTGTGTGTATGCCAGGAGACCGCCGAAGAACCCGCCGACGACGACGACCGCCACGACGAGGTCCCGGACGAGGGCCTTCCGATCCGCCGCGGCCTCCGTCTCCTCGGGGTGGATCCCTTTACGGACCATGCGTCTTCGACCTATGGGGACGGCGCGTATAAATCCCTTCGGACGCACCTCACAGGTCGAGGACGGAGATCGCCCGGCGGACGGGGTACGCGACGTTGTGGACGGGGACCCGGGCGGCGCCCTGGTACGCGTCGAGGCCTCCGCGCCGCTCGCCGACTTCCGCGTACGGGATGCCCTTGTGGATGTGGCCGTGCACGACGAGCGTGGGACGGCGCCGCAGCACGACGGGTTCGAGGGCGCGGCAGCCGAGCTCCGGCCGCCACGCCTCCTTCTCGCCGCCCATCGTCGCGTACGTCGGCGGGTAGTGCGTGAGCAGGACGCGCGCGCCGTCGCCCCCGAGGAGTCGGTCGAGGGTCGCGATCCGCCGCTCGTACTCCCCGGCGACGTGAGGAAGGTTCTTCCGCTGCCACCACGTCGGCCGGTCGAGGGAGCCCGTGCTCCCGACGATCCGGACGCGCTCCCCCGGCGGCCCGTCGAAGGTCGCGGCCTCGTCCTCGAGGAACCGGACGCCGAGACGCTCCGAGAACCGGTCCCGGTACGTCGCGTGGTCGTGCGCGTATTCGTTGTTCCCGAAGACGGCCCAGATCGGCGCGTCGAGCCGGTCCCGGATCGCCCCGACGACCTTCCCGAACGCCTCGATGTCGTTCCGGTCCGTCGTGTCGCCCGCGAGGAGGAACAGGTCGACGGGCGGGAGGGCGTCGAGGTCCCGGAGGAACGCCGGGAGATGCTCGTGTCCGTGGACGTCGCCGACCGCAGCGATCCGCATCTCCGCGACGGAACGACGACCGGCGGGTTAACGGTTCCGCGTCAGAACGGGCGAACGACGGTCTCGCCCGTCGCGAGGTCCACGATCGGGAGGCGGGCGGGCATCGGTTCGATGTTCCGCATCTTCTGGTACGGCGTCTGCGCCTGCCAGGTCGACGCGTTCACGAGGACGACGCCGCGGTACGCGTCCACGCCGACGGAGTGCACGTGCCCCGTGACGAGGACGTCCGGCACGTCGCGGACGATGAGATGGTCCTCCGCCTCCGGCGCGATCGGCGTCTTCCCGCCGTAGATCGGAGCGAGGTGGCGCATCCGGAGCATCGCCTTCATCATGTCGATCGGGCGGTGGTAGCTCGAGCCGGGGATGCTCGACACGAGGTCGTCCATGCTCCGCCCGTGGTATGCGAGGATCCGGACGCCCGCGAGCTCGATGAGCGCCGGGTTCCCGGCGAAGACGACGTTCGAATCGAAGAGCTTCTGCACGGACGCGGGCAACGCGGGCTGCGGCTCCGCGGGCCGGACGGCGTCGTGGTTCCCCGGGATCATGACGACCGACACGCGGTCCGGGAGCTCCGCGAAGAGGCGAGCGAGCGCCTCGTACTGGCCGTAGATGTCGTCCACGTCGAGCTCCTCGTCCTGGTTCGGGTACACGCCGATCCCGTCGACGACGTCCCCGCTGACGACGAGATAGCGGATCGAGCGGGCGACCTCGTCCCCGTCGAGGAGCCAGTCGCGGAACCGCGTCCACTTGTCCGCCAGGAACGTCTTGCTCCCGACGTGGATGTCCGACAGGAACGCCGCGCGGACGTGGTCGCGGCCCGCCGGCCACGGGCGCGCGCTGCCCAGGTCGGGCCGGACGAGCGACGAGGCGATCACGAGGCCCCGGTCGTTCACGGTCCCGACGATCCCGAGCACCTCGTCGGGCACGACGGGCTCCGAGGCGAGCGGCGTGTCCGCCGCGAGGAGGACGGAAATCCGTTCGGCCTCGTCCTCGACGTCCAGGATCCGGTGCCCGTTCCGGGTCGTGCGGACCTCCGAGACCATCCCGAGGAAACGGACCTCGCGCGTCGACCGGCGCGCCTTCGCGATCTCCTGGACGCCCGCGAGGTCGCGGCGGGATCGCAGGATCTGGCCCAATACCCGGAAGCGGTGCCGGAAGTACCGGGTGAAGTCCTCGATCGTGCCCTCGCAGGTCGACCGTCCCGTGATGTCCCGGAGGATTTTCACGTCGGGCGAGTGGTCCACCGCCCGTCCGGACTCCCGTCGGAAGGACGCTGCGATCGGCGGGGCGACGGCCGCGGCGGCCCGGCGCGCGATCTCCTCCGCCTGGATCACATCGCGCAGCGTCACGACGAACGGCGTCGACGGGAAGGCGGTCAGGAGGCCCTCCAGCCGACTGAGCGGGTCCTCATGGGACAGGAGGTACGACATCGCGTCGGGCTCGAGGAGGGTCCCCTTCTCACTCACGTACGCCAAAAGTCGCTCCCGCATGGGCGGGGGTCAAGGGGACGGCCCAATTAAATAGGTTCTGGGAGCGCGCGCCCGGGCGTGACGAAGATTAAAGGCCGCGCCGAGAAATCCGGCGGCGTGCAGCGGGTCCGCGTGTCCGCGCCCGTGCGGCCGACGGAGGATGCGGACAAGGTGCGCCGCGCGCTCCTCCACGTGTTCCCGGACCTCCGCATCGACGCGTCCGAGGACGGCCTCCGCGGCACGACGGAGTCCGTCGACCGTCTTCGAGACCTCATCCGGAACCGGAAGATCCGGGACACGGCGCGAGGCGTCCTCCTGCGCGGCCGCGAGGGGGACCGGACGCGGTTCGAGCTGAACAAGCAGGCCGCGTTCGCGGGTCGCGTGAGCTTCGCCGCGGGCTCACCCCTCGGCGACATCTCCGTCGAGATCGAGTCGGAGCGCCTCGAGGACCTCATCGACTTCGTTGCGGAGAGCACGACCGCCCGGAAGGCTACGCCGTCCGACCGCACCGGACGCACGTGAAACGCCCGCCCTCGTAGCGGGCTTCGATCCAACCGCACGACGGGCACTGGAACCGCACGGGCGGATAGCCGTACGGCGGCGGACGGTACGTCGGGACGTACTCCACGGCAGGGCGCGGCGGGTCCGTCGTCGGGAAGGCGGGTGGCGCGTTCGCGACGGGACCGGACCCCGGCGGCGACGCGAAGGGCGGCGGGGATGTCGGGGCGGCCATCCCGGCCGGGGGCGGGACGACGACGGACGGTGTCGGGCCTCCGAGGTAACGCCGCCAAAGGGTCCGGAAGTTCCTCCATGCGTACAGGACGTACCATGCGAAGAACCCGGCGCCCGCCGCGACGAGCCCGAGGTAGAGTAAGGCGAGGAAGACCTCGAGCCCGACGCCGCCGATGCCCATGTACGTGAGCGAGAAGGCGTAGTCGTTCACGAAGTGCGCGAGGATCGCCGCGGTGACGCCGTACCGCAAGAACAGGTAGCCGAACCC
>JBQTHW010000213.1:0-3192 GCA_052389495.1 Methanobacteriota archaeon
CCTCTTCACGATCGTCTACCTGATCTGAGGTGGTGGCGTGGCGGAGACGGCGACGGCGGACCGACATGGTGTGAGGGCCGAGGTCAAGAAGCGGCCCTACGTTCCCGTGTTCGCGACGCTTGCAATCGTGACGCTCGTCGAGCTGAACGTCCAGGTGTTCGGGATCGCGAGGAGCCTCCAGATCGGAGTCTTGCTCATCCTCGCGACGCTCAAAGGGGCGCTCGTCGTGGCGTACTACATGCACATGCGGTACGAGCCCCGGTGGCTCGCCTTCATCCCGCTCGGCGCGCTCGTCCTGATCTCCGCCTTGATCCTCGCGCTGATCGGGACGGGGGTCGCGCCCAAGGCACCGTAGCCGCCGATGTAGTCGTCCTGGGAAATGGGCTCGACCGGATTCGAACCGGTGACCTTCGCTGTGTGAGAGCGATGTCATGACCGCTAGACCACGAGCCCGTGGACCCGCACGAAGGTGGCGAGCGTATAAATCTCCATCGAAGGGAGGTCGAGACCGTACTGCGGCGCGCCGGCCAGCACATCCGGAACCGAGCCCAACAACACGGTTATATATCGAGCGTCCTTTCTCCGCAACAACATGCCATCGATCCGGCTGGGGTATCGAACGCTCCGGACCTTTCTGGGCAGCCTCGCCGAGCCGACGGTACTTCGCTAGGCCGGTCCTTCGTCCTGGTGGGACCGGTCGCTGAACGGGTTGGGAGCATGAGCCGAAGCGAGGCGCGGAGGTCGAGCTGAATGGTCCTAGCGGATGCGGGCCGCCCGCAGGGCGAGCCCATCGACGGGAGCGGCGTGCGGTCGTGGCGGGACATCCCGCTGTGGCACGGCGTGCCCGAAGAGAAGTGGAGCGACTGGCGCTGGCAGGCCGGCCACGCGATCAAGTCCCTCGAGGAGCTCAAGAAGATCCTCACGCCGACGGACGAGGAGGAGCGCGGCGTGATCGACTGCGCGAAGTTCTTCCGCTTCGCGATCCCGCCGTACTACGCGGCCCTCATGGACCCGGACGATCCGAACTGTCCCGTCCGCCTGCAGGCGATCCCGAAGGTGTCCGAGACGCACTTCGCCCCGTCGGACATCCACGACCCGCTCGGCGAGGACACCGACTCGCCGGCGCCGGGGATCACGCACCGCTACCCGGACCGCGTCCTCTTCCTGATCACGGACTACTGCGGCATGTACTGCCGCTTCTGCACGCGCCGCCGGTTCGTCGCGCACGACCACGGCATCCAATCCCTGCGCGCGCTCGAGCCCGCGTTCCAGTACCTCGAGAGGGCGAAGGAGGTGCGGGATGTCCTGTTGAGCGGCGGCGACCCGCTCATGGTGAAGGACGAGTACATCGACGGCGTCCTCAAGCGGCTGCGGGAAATCGACCACATCGAGATCGTGCGGATCGGATCGAAGGTCCCCTGCACGACGCCGATGCGCATCACGTCGAACCTCGTCTCGATCCTGAAGAAGTACCACCCGCTGTGGGTCAACACGCACTTCAACCACCCGAAGGAGCTCACGCCGGAGGCGTCGAAGGCGTGCGCGATGCTCGCGGACGCCGGGATCCCGCTCGGCTGCCAGACCGTCCTGCTCCGAGGCGTGAACGACTGCCCCACCGTGATGAAACGGCTCATGCACAAGCTCGTCATGAACCGCGTCCGCCCGTACTACATCTATCAGTGCGACCTGAGCGAGGGGATCGAGCACTTCCGGACGAAGGTCGCGAAGGGGTTCGAGATCATGGAGCACCTGAGGCAGCACACGTCCGGGTACGCCGTGCCGACGTTCGTCCTCGACGCGCCGGGCGGCGGCGGGAAGGTCCCGCTCATGCCGAACTACCTGATCTCGATGAGCGACAAGAAGGTCGTCCTGCGGAACTTCGAAGGCGGCATCTTCTCGTATCCGGAGCCGGACATCCCGCCGAGCGCGTGCCCCGACAACTGCGTCCACTGCCAGACGGACGAGCGCGCGAGCCGCGAGGGCGTCGCGGGCATCCTCGCGAACCGCACGCAGCGGATCGTCCCGCTCGACACGCTCCGCGAGAGGCGCCGGCAGGCGCCGAGGCCGCCGATCACGATCCCGATCGAGATGCACCCGTCGCCGATGGATTGACACCGCACAGCCTTTATTACGGACGCCGAGGATGGCGCCGCGGGGTGCCTGGGTGCCCAAGGAGAACAAAGCGGGCATGATGGACATCGCGAAGCGTGAGCTCGACGGCCGCGGCTACGTCCTGCGCCTCTCGACGGCGCGGGAGGGCGAGAACCTGATCGGCCGCGTCCAGGTGACGGACGTCGCGACGGACAAGGTCGTCGCTCGCTTCGTCGGCGTCGGGAAATTCGACAACCTCGAGCGCGCCATCGGGATCGACGCGACGGAGGGGATCGCGAAGGACCTGCTGAGCCAGATGATGAACCTCGCCGAGATGTTGAGGTACTTCGTCCCCGGGGCGTCCTTCAAGGAAGAGTAGGGACGAACCGCGACACTAGCATTATATAGGCACCTCCATCTAGGAGCCGGCCGCATGGACTCCTCGGGTGTCCTACTCGCGCTCGAGGAACAGCGCAAGTGGCGGGATCGCCGCAAGCGCATCGAAGAGCGCATGAAGCAGATCGACCGGCGTCGCGGATACCTCCTCCGCGAGCTCGAGCACGCCCGGCGCAGGCTCTCGGAGTACGCACGGATGCTGAGCGAGCCCCCCGGGGGCCCTCGCATGGCGGAGCCGAGGATTGCGCCGCCGTCCCTCCTGAGGTGACCTCACGCCCCCCGTCCTCGACGCCGCCCAGAAGGAGCACACGCGCTGGCGGCTCCGCGAGCAGCGCCTCCTCGACACGGTCTCGGAGCTCGACGACGAGCGCCGACGGCTCGACGAGGAACTCGCGCGGGTCGACCAGCAGATCGCGTACTACGACTCCCTCGCCCGGGACATGAAGAAGGAGCTCGGAACCCCCGCGACGGCGAAGGGCAAGCTGTCGAGCCTGCTCACCTCCCTGCGGAGGACCTAGGAGGACCCGCATGCGCGTGACGGTCGACGGGGAGACGCGGGAGCTTCGGACCGTCTGGTTCGAGGACGGGCTCGTGAAGCTGATCGACCAGCGGCATCTCCCATTCCGGCTCGAGGTGTTCGAGGCGAAGGACTACGAGGACGTCGCGCGCGCGATCGAGGACATGGTCGTCCGCGGCGCGCCGGCG
>JBQTHW010000214.1:0-1845 GCA_052389495.1 Methanobacteriota archaeon
CGTGACGGCGATCGCCCAACCGAATCCCGCTTTCGTCTCCATCGCCCAGGGCATCCACGGAACCTCCTCAGAACACGGCGAAATGGCTCGCGGCGCCCATGAAGAAGAGCATGGGGAACGACATCGCGACGTTCATGCGGGACGCGATGAGCGCCTGCTTGCCCCATCGCCCCATCTCGGGGGGTGCCGGCGTCCCTTTCGCGAGCTCTTCCGTCGCCTGGATGACCTTCTTCTGGTTCCGCCAGATGATCCCCCAGACATTGAGGAACATGAAGGTGCCCAGGAAGCCGCCGGTGAGGATCGAGACGTACCACCAGATGCGGGTCATGTCCACGGGGCCCTGGCCTGAGTCGATCGCCCACCGGGTGAAGAAGAAGAGCCAGCCCGCGACGACCGTGACGAGGGCCATCCAACGAAACCAGAAGAGCGCGCGCTTCACGAGCTTCGGGATCAAGACGTTCTTCGTGGGCGCGTCGAGTTCCTTGAACGTGGGGACCTGGACGAAGTTGAAGTAGTACAAGAGCCCGATCCACGTGATTCCCCCGAAGAAATGGGTCCAACGAAGGATGATGAGGAAGTAGTCGATCGCTTCGGGCGTGGTCGTCCTCCCGTTCCGCCGGCATCCCGCCGGGTCGTTATTTACATTTCGGTATTCCGCAAGGCCGCGACGCGTGCGGAGCGTCGATAGTTGATAAGCCACGCCGGCTTGCGGGGGTCGGGGACGCCATGCGGACCCGTCTGCGTGCGATCGCCACGGTCCTCGCGCTCCTCCTCGCCGCCTCGATTCTGGGTCCGCTCGCGCCGCGAGGGGCAGCGGTCGCACTGACCTTTGTCGTCGAGATGGAGAACTTCCTCTTCGTCCCGAATGTCCTCCGGGTCGATCCGGGGGACGTCGTGACGATCGTCGTCTTCAACAACGACACGACGGGACACACGTTCGACATCGTCGAGTTCAACGTCCACCTCGGGAGCCGCTCCGCGCCCATGGTGCCCGGCGAGAACCGAAGCGCGACGTTCACCGCGGACCTCGAGGGGACGTTCTGGTTCTTTTGCGACATCCCCGAGCATGCGACGCGGCAGGGAACCGGCTACGCGGGGATGGCCGGCAGGCTGATCGTGGGCACGCCGACGGACGGCGGGGACCTCACGTTCGCAATCGTCGGCGTCGGGGTCGCGGTCGCGGGCGGCATCGTTGGTGGCGTTATCCTGTGGATGCGCCGCCGCCGTCAGAAACCGTGACGACGGAAAGTCGGGGGGAGCCGGAAGCCGGAACGAGTGCGCCGGCGAACTCGAGCTCAGTCCCACTTCTCGAACCGAACGTGGGCGAAGCCGAGGCCCTGGCACAGCGCCTTGACCTGCTCGACCATGTCGTGGAGCCCGCAAATGTAGACCTGCTTGTTCGCGTGGTCGCGGATCTCTTCCTGCAGGATCTTCTGCACGTACCCCACGCGGCCCTTCCAGTCCGGAGTTTCAGGGCGCGAAATCGTGGGGTAGAAGTGGAAGTTCGAATGCTCCTTCGTCCAACGTACGAACAAGTCGCGGTAGATCAGATCGTAAAGGTAGCGGACGCCGAACACGACGTAGAAGTCGAGGCCGTCGTCGAGGTTGCGATTCCAGATGTGGCCGAGCATCGACACGAACGGCGCGACGCCGGTGCCCGTCGCCACGAACACGGTGTCCTGCCGGATCGGCTCGGGTATCACGAATCGTCCGAGCGGGCCGATCGACGCGAGCCTCGTCCCCGGGGCGACGCGGTGGAGGTAGTTCGACATGAAGCCGCCCTCGACGACCTTGATCGCCAGCTCGAGGTGGTCCTTGTTCTCGGGCCACGAGGCGATCGAGTAG
>JBQTHW010000215.1:0-5068 GCA_052389495.1 Methanobacteriota archaeon
TGACCGACATCCCGCTCCACCTCGAGGTGACGCCGTTCGAACGACAGGTGCTCGAGTTCCTGCGGAAGATCCCGCGCGGACGAACGACCACGACGGGCACCGGATTTCGTGCGACGGCCTGCCCGACCGCGCGCGCGGCCCCTGGCCGGCCGAGGCGCAGCGCGATCTCCCCGTACGTGATCGTTCGTCCGCGCGGGATCTTCCGCAGGAACTCGAGCACCTGTCGTTCGAACGGCGTCACCTCGAGGTGGAGCGGGATGTCGGTCAGGTCGCCCTCGCCCGTGCGAAGGTGTTCGAGGATGCGCGCCAGGTACGGATGGGAGGGGTCCGCTCCCTTCGACGGGCTGCGCGTAAGCAGGACCCCGGAGACGCGGCCCCCGAGGACCTCGAGCCGAATGTACAGGCCGAGTTCCCGGCTGAACCTCGAGTACACCGCGAGGGCCTCGTCCCGCGCGCGCGCGGACGCCGGCTCTGGCGCCGCGGCGCGCATCCGCACGAGCGGGAGCATCGCCCGCACGACGAGTTGCTCGGCCCGGTTCAGGTGCTCCTGGAACGTGCTCCGGGCGATCCCGAGGGCGCCGCCGATCTCCTCCGTCGTGACGCGGCGCGGGACCTCGTAGTAGCCGGCCTCGAACGCGGCCACGAGGGCGGACGCCTGCTTCGCGGTGAGGGACGGGAGGAGGAGGGGCGAGCCGAGCGCCTCGCGCGCGGCTCCGTTCGCCAGGGCGCGCTTCGACAGGAGCCTCCCGCCCGGGAACAGGGACGCGATCTCGCGAAGGTCCGTCCCATCCTCCAGGAGGAGGGTCAGGCGGGCCTCGCCCCCCTGCCATCGCACCGGCGGGATGACGTGGGCGGCGCGGGACGCAGGGAGCGCGACGATCGGGTCCTCCGCGTCGCCGGCATCGAGGAAGAGGGTCATCCGGCCGTCCGCGCGGCTCTCGTGGACGACGGGGCTCGCGGAGCCGAGGGCCTCCCTCGCGTCGTCGAGGGCCTCGTCGTGTCCCGAGCACTGGACGAGGAGGTACGGCCGAACGGGATACGCGTCGACGATGAGGTCTTCGTGCCGCTGGGTGAGGGCCCGCAAGGGCCCAGGGGGTCGGGCCGCGAGCGCGACCTTGTACGTGACCGGCCCGCTCTCCTCTTCCATGGGCGGAGGCGCCTCAGGCAATGCGGCATCCTTATCCTTTTGCATCGCGAAGGGCCCCATGAGCGGCCGCATGGCGATTCGCTCGGTTCGTTCTTGTGGCGGCGATCGCCGGTCCCCGGGGCTGGGCGAGAGACGTCTTCCTCGAGGGAACGCGCCCTTACCATGTTGCATCTCCCATCCCCAACCGCGGCAAGGGTTATCTCATTCCACGGCCGTCCCGACGATCCGATGCAAGCCAAGGGTAATGCCATGACGGGGAGAAGCGCGCGGCGGAGCTGGACGGGACCTGAGTATCGGATCCGCGTCACGTTCCGCGTCCCGCTCGATTTCGCGTTCGACTGGTGCACGGACTTCACCCCGCACGACCCGAGTCTCGAGGGGGAGTCGTACGAGCGGAAGATCATCGAGCGCACGGCGCGTCGCGTCGTGTTCGAGGACCTCGAGGAGTCCGAGTCCGGATGGATCTGGTCGCGGGATGTCGTCACGCTGCGTCCCCCGAACGGATGGCACATGGATGGCATCGGAAACCGCCGGGATGTGACGGCGGACTACGTTCTGTCGCGCCTGCCGGACGGCCGGACGCAGCTCGAACTCCGATGGAGACGCAGACCGAAGGTCCCCGAGACGGAGAAGCTCACGAAGGCGCAGCGGGAAGCGTCCTCGACCCGCTCCTGGAAGCGGTTCGGCGCCGCGATGGTGCGGGACTACCGAGGCAGTCGATGAGGCCGACGGTCGCAAGGACCATCCATTCGGATGGCGGCTCCTTGGTGACGGATGACAAGGGTCTCCTAGGTGTCCACGGAATCGGGAAGCTTCCGATCGCCAAGCCTGCCGCGGTGGTCCAAGCCGTGGGCACATGACCTGGGGAGCAGCGCGTCCGAGATACGGCACGCTCACCAGTCCCAGTCGTGCTTCGCCGTGACGTCGATGTGACGCCCCTTCCGAATCCCGACGACATCCTTCTCGTTGAACCGTGCGACTTCGCCGGGTCCGAGTCGCGCAGAACATAGTACCGAATCCGGGAGCCCTTCGAGAGCGGGTCGCGTTCGAGAGAGAACGACTCCGCCTCGACGTGCTCGAAATCAAGCCGCCCGTCGGGTCGCCTCAGGATAACTGTCCAGTCCTCCATTACGATCGCATGGGCTTCTCCCCGATGAGGCCAGTCCGATTACGGCAGACTGCATAAAACCATCGGTGTTGTCTCCCTCTGCGCGACACCGTCTTGCGGATCCGCGCTGTGCGGGGCGGGAGATTCGGGACCTACAAGACGACGCACTACTTCGATTCGACCTACGCCGATCCTCAGTGGCTCGGATGAGCATGCGCCCAGTGTACAAACCTCGAGGACACGGAGCCGGTGCCGCGCCGGATTCGGGCCGTGCACGCAAAACGCGCTCCGTGTCGCGTCAAGGAAGAATCTTGACCCGGGTGCCCAGGGCCTGCGACGGGAACCCGCGGTCCCACCGGACGCGGAGCGCGCCCTTTGAGCCATGGAGGGCCAAGACCCGGCCGAGGATCTTGAGGCCGTCCTCTCGAGCCCACACCACCCGGGCCCCCAGGAGCTTCCCCGCATCCTCGGGCTTGGCGAGGTCCACGATCGTCTGGTAGCTGTCTTGCTTGAACTTGCTCTGACGGAACGCGGTCACCGTTCCGGTCTCGTCGGCCTTCGCCATACCTGCCGCGCCACCGTCCCGCGCCGTATAAGAGCTTCGCATGCGTTCAGGGGGGTTCGACCCCGCGTTCCCCGCGCCCGCCGCGCGAATCAGTGAAGGAGCCCGTTCGCCCGGAGCTCGGCCGTGATCTTCTCCACGGCCTTCTCGACGTCGGAAGGCTTGCGGGCCCCTGTGCAGACGACCTTGCCGCTGCCGAACATGAGGAGGACGACCTTCGGCTCGTCGATGCGGTAGACGAGCCCGGGGAACTGCTCCGGTTCGTACTCGACCTGGCCCAGGCCGAGGGACATCGCGATCGCGTTGAGGTCGATCTGGGCGCCGAGGTCCGAGGTGGCGACGATGTTCTGGACCTCGATGTCCGGGTCCTTCTTCACCGCGATGCCCGCCGACGCGATCTGCTTCGCGACGAGGTCGATGGCCGTCTGCACGCTCTCGAGGCTCTTCGCGCCCGTGCAGACGACCTTGCCGCTGCGAAATAGGAGGATCGCCGTCTTCGGTTCCTTGATGCGATAGATGAGGCCGGGGAACTGCTCCGGTTCGTACTCGGAGCCGCCCAGGGCGAGGGCGATCACCTTGAGGTCGAGCTCTTGCCCGAGGGAAGTCGATGCGACGACGTTCTCGATCCGGAACTTGGCCAAGGAAAGACCTGCGGGGGCCGGGATCGCAGAAACCGGCTCGGTTGGATGGGTCAGGACCTAGGTCGTGCCTTATATAGTTCCGTCAGCCCCGCGGACCCCCCGCGAGACGCGAACGGACCTTGGCCACGGGATGGCGGGCCGCCGGATCGCGGGACCCTTGCCGGACCTGTTCACGGTTCGAGGCGCTCCACGCGGCCGTTCGCCTCGGCCCACCGCAGCAGGCGCAGGAACGCCTGGGTCTCCGCCCCCGTGAGCGCGATCACGTCCCCGCCGCGGTACGCCGTCCCGGTCTCCCAGTCCTTGACCACGCGCAGGACCCGATAGCGCGGCTTCGCCCTCACGGCCATGAACTCCGCCATCTTCGCCGCGGCCCACGAGTCCTTGAACGTCCCTTGGAACACGGCGAGGCGCTGGTGCGCGATCACCGCGATCTTGTTGGCCACCTCGTTCAGGAAGCTGCGGTTGTGGCTCACGACGAGCAGCATGCCCGGATAGGTCCGCAGGGCCGCCGCCACGACCTCCTGGCTCTCGATGTCGAGGTGGTTCGTCGGCTCGTCGAGGACGAGGAGGTCGTAGTCCTGCGCGATGAACTTCGCGAGGGCGAGGCGGGCGCGCTCCCCGCCGCTCAGCTGGCCGACGCGGGTGTGCACCGTGTCGCCCCGGAACCAGAAGCGGCCGAGGAGGCCCCTCGCCCACGCCTCCGGCGGAGGCGGGTGCCTCACGCTGCGGATCTCCTCGAGGAGCGTGCGGGAGAAATCGAGCTCCTCGGCCTCCTGGGCGAAGTAGCCGATCTTCAGGTTCTTGCCCCGGGACACGGATCCTGCGTCCGCCTCCTGGCGTCCGATCAGGACCTCAAGGAGGGTCGTCTTCCCGGCGCCGTTCGGCCCGACGAGCCCGACCTTGTCCCCCTTCGCCAGCTCGAGGTCGACGTCCGCGAACAGGAGTCGGCCGCCGTGGGACTTCGCGACGCCCGCAAGGCGCACGACCCCCTGTCCTGACCCGCCCGTGCGGAAGGCGAGGCGGAAGGCGCGCGGGGCGGTCGGAGGCGGTTCCGGCATCTCGCGCCGCATCCGCTCGACTCGTAGCTTGCGGGAGAGCACCTGCTCGTACACCTTGCGCGACTTGAACTCCTCGATGATCGCGAGCTGGCGCTTCAGCTCCTCCTGGTGGCGGTGGCGCTGCGCCTCCCGCGCGCGGGCGATCGCGTCGCGCTGCACGCGATAGTCGGTGTAATTGCCGACGTACTCGAGGGTGCGGAGATGGTCCAGCTCGATCACCTTGTGCGCGATCGCGTCGAGGAGGAACCTGTCGGGGCTCGCGAGGAGGACGGCCGCGTCGATGTCCTGGAGGAACTCCTCGATCGTCTCGATCGTGTCGATGTCCATGTGGTTCGTCGGCTCGTCGAGCAGGAGGACGTCCTTCTCCTTCGCGTTCGCGAGGGCGCGCGCGGTGAGGACCTTGGACTTCTCCCCGCCGGAAAGGGACCCGAATCGCTGGTCGAGGAGCTCCTCGCCCACGCCCAAGTCGTTCAGGATCGGGTCGTTCACGATCACGCTCCGGCTGCGGGCGGCGCCGAGGGCGACATGGAGCGATTCGTAGCGCGCCATGCG
>JBQTHW010000216.1:0-1643 GCA_052389495.1 Methanobacteriota archaeon
GGACCGCGTGAGCTCGTCGTGCGTGAGCGGCGTGCCGCGCAACACCGCCGTGATCGTCGTGCGCATCACGTCGTACCTGTCCTTCGCGATGTGGACGCCCTTCTTGCCCTGGGGGTGGAGCGTGAGGATCTTCTCGTCCATGGCTCTCGGCATCCGGTCCGTGCTCATAACGCTCGCGGCTTAGGTGGCGTTGTCCGTCGCCGTGGCGGTCACCCTGCCCGCGGACGGACGTCCGGAGGTCCCCGCGACATGGCCCGCGACGGATCTAGTTCGCCGACCGATCCCACGTCACGCGTTCCCGCACCTCGACCCCGCGTTCGCGGAGCATCGCGAAGACGGGCTTCGGATCGAGCTGCTCCGGCGCGAGGACGCCGTGCGCCTCGACGCCCCCCGACGCGAGGAGGAGCGCGCCGGTCGCACCGCCCGTCCCCGTCAGGTACGCGGTCCCCGTCGCGCCGTACGTGCGGCCGGCCTCGTGATGCTCCAAGATGCTGTACAGCGTGTGGATCTTCCGACGGCCGTCCTGCTCGCCGATCGCCTCGACGAGGACGACCGCGTAGCCGTCGACCCGGCCGACGAGGTCCGCGGGCTTCGGGATCCTCGAGAACAGCGCCTTCCGCGGGCTCGGTCCGCCCGGAGGGCCCTCCTGGAGGAGGCCCATGTCCCGGAACGTCTTGAGCCGCTCGACGGTCGGCGGATCGAGGGCGAGCCGGAAGTCGACGTAGGCCACGGGCTTGCCGAGGAACTTCGGGAGCGTCCACACCTCCTCGTGCTCGACGGTGCACACCGGGACCGTCCCGACGGGCTCCGGGAACGGGTAGTCCTCGAAGTCGCTCAACGGGGGGACCTCGTGCCACGTGCCCTCGCGGTAGACGTGCGCCGGCACGAGGGTCTCCTCGACGAGCGTCTCGGGGCTGAAGAGGGCGATGAACGGGTACTCGGGGTTCGACGCGGTCTCGCCGTCCCGCACGCGGATCGCGTCGACGCGGTCCATCGAGTCCGCCGCGTGACGGGCGAACACGTTGCTCAGGCCGGGATCCTCCCCCATGCCCGTGAGCGCCGTGAGGCCGCGGCGCCTCCACGCCTCGTCGTGGGCGAACGGGTCCTCCTCGCCCATCGCCATGTCGAGGTAGTGCGCCCCCGAGTCGAGGGCGGCGGCCAGGATCGCCTCGTTGAACCGCGGGATCGTCGCGTTCACGACGACCCCGACGCCTTCCATCGCACGTCGGAGCTCCCCCGGGTCGCCCGCGTCGAGTTCCATCGCCCGTGCCTTTCGGCTCCGCGTCCCGGAGGCGACGCGCTTCGCGGCGGAGCCGTCCACATCCGCGCAGATCGTCTGCGCGATCGAATCGCTGGCCACGAGGTGCCTCGCGATCACCGAGCCGATCGCGCCGCACCCGATGAGAAGTACGTGCTGAGCTTTCGCCGTTATGATGTCGAACCTTGTCACGAGAATCTCGGAGGCACCGCATAAACCCTCGGAGCCTCGTGTGATAAGCCTGACGGCGGGCTTGAAAACCCGTGCGACGCCGTCACACGCGGCGTGGCTACCCGGCCGCCTCGAGGAGCGCGCGGACCTTCTCCGGGTCGGCGGTCGGGGGGGAACAGGTCGTGCCCTTGCAGACGAACGCGACGGGGCCGGC
>JBQTHW010000217.1:0-4458 GCA_052389495.1 Methanobacteriota archaeon
CTCCTACTTGAGCCGGATCGTCTCGAGGTTCATCGGCGCGCGCGTCTCGAGGCCGTACTTCTTGTACAGCCCGGACGCGAGGTCGGAGCACTTGAACTCCTCGCCGTGGTTCACGATGACCCGCTCCGGCCGCGGCTCCATCGTGCCGACGAAGTTCAGAAGCTGCAGGCGGTCCGAGTGCCCGGAGAAGCCGTCGATCGTCTCGAGGTCCATCTTGATCGGCAGGGTGAGCGGGTTCCCGCGGTCCATCAGGGTGATCTCGCGGGCCTCGCGCTGGATCCGCCGGCCGAGGGAGCCCTCGGACTGGAAGCCGACGAAGAGGAGCGCGTGGAGCGGGTTGTCCGCCCACGCCTTGAAGTACTCCAGGACGGGACCGCCCGACATCATGCCGGACGTCGCGAGGACGATACAAGGCTCCACGTCGTCGCAGATGTTCGCGCGCATGTCCGCCGTCTCGACGCGCTTGAACGACGGCGACAGGAACGGATTCTCGCCCGTCTGGAAGATCTGCGTCCGGAGCTGGCTGTTCAGGTATTCCGGATACGCCGTGTGGATCGCGGTGGCCTCCCAGATCATCCCGTCGAGGTAGATCGGGACCTCGGGGATCTGGCGGTTCCGCATCGCCTCCTCGAGGACGAGCATGACCTCCTGGGACCGCCCGACCGCGAAGACGGGGACGAGGATCTTGCCGCCGCGGCTCAGGACGCGCTTCGTGACGTCCTTGAGCTGGATCGCGGCGTCGTGGCGGGACGGCTGCACGTCGTGGTACCCTCCGTACGTCGACTCGAGGACGAGGGTCTCGACCCGCGGGAACTTGTTCACCGCCGGGTTGAAGAGCCAGGTCTTCTCGAACTTGATGTCCCCCGACATCGCGACGTTGTACAGGCCGTCGCCGATGTGGAAGTGCGCGAGGGACGACCCGAGGATGTGGCCCGCGTTCTGGAACGTGAGCCGTACGTCGGGGGCGATGTCCGTCGTCTCGCCGTACTTGAGAGGGATCGTGTTCGCGACCGCCTTGCGCACGTTGCTCGAGTCGTACGCCGACTTGCGCGCTTCGCCCATCGCGACCTTGATGAAGTCGAGCTGCAGGAGGGACATCAGGTCCCGCGTCGGCGCGGTCGTGTAGACGGGTCCTTCGTAGCCGTACTTGTAGAGGGCCGGCACGAGCCCCGAATGGTCGAGATGCGCATGCGTGATGACGACCGCGTCAAGGGCGGTGAGGGGCGTGATCTCCGGCGCGTTGAGGTACGGCGAGCCGTTGTCCTCCGAGATCAGGACGCCGCAGTCGATCAGGACGCGCGACTCCCGCGTGCTGAGGAGGGCCGCGGAGCGGCCGACCTGCCGAAACCCGCCGAGCGCCGTGAGTCGGACGAAGTTCTCGCCCGTGGGCACCTCCCGCGCGAGCTTCCGACCGATCTGCTTGAGGAACGCCTTTCGTTCGTCGTTGATCGAACGCAGGTATTGGCGGATCTCCTCGACCGTCTTCGACGGGATCGGCGGCGTCCGCACGACGTTCGGCGCCCAACCGATCTTCTTCTTCAACTCGTTCAGGACGGAGCCGTGGCGGCCGATCACGATCCCCGGGGAGAGCGCCTCGATCGTCACTTCGCCGGCTTCCTCGTCAAAGTAGATGCCCGTGATCTGGGCCTCCACGGGGATCGTCTCTCGGATCGTCTTCTCGGCCTCCTCCTGCGTGACCAGGAGAGACGGGTCGGGTCGGACCGTGATCCGGCGCCGGAGCTGCTGCGCGATCTGCCGGATCAGCTCGTTCCCGTTCGAGAACACTTCCATGTTCTTCGTGTAGATCACGACGGTCGGGCCCTCGAACTCGACCTGCGTGATTTCGACGTGGTCCGGTACGACCTTCTTGACGATGCTCTTCGCTTCGTTCAGAATCTCTTCGATGCTCATCGATGGTGGTCCCTGGGGCCTTCGGCCCCCTCCGGGGGCGGCTAGGCCAGCTTCATGGCGCCCTTGCGCCGTTCGACTTCCTTGTCGTCCAGCATCTTGAATCCGTCTTTCGAGATGATCGCGACGTCGATCCCTTCGCCGGAGACGGCATCGCGCTTCATCGCGGCCGTGACGGCACGAATCGCGAGATCCGTCCCCTGGTCGACCGTCATGTCGTCCTTCCAATGGTCCTCGAGGACGCCGTAGACGTAGGGGCTTCCGGACCCGCTGGACGTGTACTTGTCAGGGAGCGATCCGCCCGCCGCGTCGAGGGAATATACGTGGCCGCCGCCCTTGTCCCAGCCGCCGATCACGAGCTGGACCCAATACGGAAAGTACCGGCTCCCGGAGAGGATGTTCGCCGTCAGGCTGGCGCACGCGTCGACCGGCATCTGGGCGTTCCGCTTCATCTTGTACAGCTCGACCTCCGCGGTGATGTACCGCGCGAGGACCTGCAGGTCGCCGACGAGGCCCGCGGTCGTGAGGCCGATGTTCTCGTCGAGCTTGTAGATCTTCTTGGTCCGCTTGTGGGCGATCAGCGTGCCCGCCGTCGCGCGTCGGTCCGCCGCAAGGACGACCCCGTCCTTGCAAACGAGCCCTAGCGTCGTGGTGCCGGTTTCGACCTCTTTGGAAATCGCTGACATTTGGACACTCCCGTTCAAAAGTGTCAAAAATGACGGCCGAAGCATATGGGCGGCGGTATATAAACGTTGCCCGTTGGGTCTGGGAACCAGGAACGCGCCGCATGGAGCGATGGCGTCATCCAGGAGTCGCCGATCCGCGGGAGGGCCCTAGAACGGCCGGTACACGACGACGACCGCGACGACGATGATCGCGACCACGACGCCGGCGACGATGTACAGCAGCTTCCGGCTTCGCTTCGCCCCTCCCTTCAGGTCCAGGACGCCGAGATCGTAGGACATGCGGTCCCTCGCCGCGCCAAGCTGCGGCGTCGTAATAAGTGTTTCGTCACGCGCTCGAAGACATCGGGAGGCCGTCGAGCAGGGGCATCGCGGTCGCCGACGGGCGGACCTCGACCGCGTACGCGAGCCTCTCCTTCGGGAGGGCCACGTTCGCTGCGCTCACGAGGATCGTCGCGTCGCGCTGCACGCGGAGGATCTCGTCGGTCGGGATCGACACGAGCTCCGTTCCCTCCTGGTCTTCGAAGAAAAACTTCACCGCCGAGGGCATCGCGTGGAGCTTGACGAGGAAGAACGTCGGGTCCTCGGGGTCGCGCCTCGGAGGGGTCGCGAGGAACAGCAGTCCCCGCTCGTGCCGGTACAAGTGGCCCTCGACCGGACGGAGGAGCGGCACGCGGTCGCCCGCGTGGTCCATCGACACACCGACCGTGACGTCCGCCTCTCCGAGGACCGCGAAGGTCGTCGGCACCGCGGAGCCTCGGGGATAGAACGCGATCCGCGGAGCCCCTGCCGAGCCTTCCGTCTCGACGCGGATCTTCATCTTGAGCGTCGCGAAGTTGAGGTCGTACGCGCGGTCGTCCTTGTCCAGGTACCCGAGGATCATGCGCGCGGCCGCCTGCCGGACGTGCGCAACCGGAGGGCCGTATATTATGGCTGTGCTCCGAGCGGCTAACGCCACGTGACCGCGAACAGGGACGCGAACCCGACCACGCCCGCGACATTGAGCGCGAGCATGGGGACCGCGACGTTCGCGCCGAGGCCCTGGTCCGCCATCGCGACGTAGAAATAAATCGCGAGCAGGTTCTGCAGGACGAACAGAGCGCCGAAGGCGAGGAGGCCGAGGGTGAAGGGCGAACGCAGGTGACGCAGATTCCGAGCGTACACGTAGACGAGACCGGCGAGGAAGCCGAGGCCCACGACGGCCACGACGACGTTGAGCTGCCAGAAGAGCCCGAGCGCCACCCCATCACGTTCCGAGTCGCGGCATATCTACTTTTCCCCGACTCCGTGGTCGATCCGCTTCCATATCTCGAGGAACTCGTCGAAGTGGAACTGGAGACGCGGCGACAGGGAATACAGCGCGGCGTAGCTCGCGTCCCCGACCAGCATGACGCAGTCGTTCTCCCGCAGGACGTCGAGGTGGTGCCGGACCGTCTTGTAGTCCAAGTCGAGGAGCGACGCAAGGTCGTTCGCGTTGTGCGGCCGCTCGTGGAGCGCGTGTAGGATCCGCGCGCGGTTGATCCCGCCGCGTGTGGCCGCGATCACGTACCACAGCCGCTTGTCCAACGCCTCCAACCCCGAGCGCGCCGGGCCGCGCCGCGCGGCCCCCTCATCCGCAGCGCACAACGTTCTAATCTTACTATCTTGATAGTTTGGCTGTGCGGACGGCCGCGGGGAGGAAGGCCTTTGGGTGGTTCCTCGAGCTCCGGCCCATCCCCGTACTCCTGTGGTCCTACACGGCGGTCGCCCTGGGCACCGGGCTCGCCGTCGCGGAGGGGGCCGCCCTGGACGCGGGTTGGCTCGCCGTCGCCCTCGAGCTCGCGGTCCTGATCCAGGGTTGGGAGACCCACGCGATCAACGAAATCTA
>JBQTHW010000218.1:0-2437 GCA_052389495.1 Methanobacteriota archaeon
GCGGTTGAGCGGATTGCGACGGGCCTCAGGGACCTCCCTCGACGGTGATTTCATCCGCGAAACGCAGGCCGGAACGTTTATCGACGCGGTGCCTCGTCGATGAGTGGGACCGATCCGTGCCGAGCGAGAAGCCTCTCGTGTGCCCCGTGTGCGGCGCCTCGAACCCCGTCGGGTCGACGACCTGCGCGTCGTGCGGCGTCGCCCTGGGGAGGACCCAGGCCGGGGTCCAGATGGACACGGTCCTGCAGGACCTCCTCGCGGCGCCCGCGCCCCCTTCCGAGGCGCCGGCACAGGCCGACGAGAGTCTCGACGTCGAGGACGAGATCGTCGACGAGTTGCTCGACTCCCTTCGGGTCGAGGGCAGGGAGTCCTCCCTCCGGATCGAGTGCCCGATGTGCGGCAAGGAGGTCGCCGCGGAGGCGACCCGTTGCGAACACTGCGGCACGGAGTTCGAGGAAGTCGTCCTCGAGGCGTCCGCCGCCGCGGACGTCGCCGCCCCGCCGGTTCTCGCCCCGCTCCCCGTCGCCGCCCCGAAGCCTGCAAAGCCGAAGCGCGCGAAGGGCTCGAGGGAGGACATCCCCGTCGCGGCGACGCCGACGGAATCCGAGCCGAAGGTCTCCCGATTCTCCGCGCGCCTCACGGACCTCGTCGTCGGAGGGACCTGCGCCGCCCTCGTCGGGGTGTTCGTCCTGCTCCGGGTCTACGCGTGGTCCACGCTGATGACGGACCCCCTTCCGATCGTCGTGTTCCTGGGCGTCGCGGCGGCCGGCATGGTCGCGGGACTGGTCGTGTTCCGCCTCTCGACATCGTACCTCGCCCAGGGCGACCGCCTCGTGAAGGCGGGACGCTACCAGGAGGCGCTTGTGTTCTTCGACCGAGCGGCGCGGATGGGCCACCGGCCGTCGAACGCGTGGACGTCGAAGGGCGTCGCCCTGAAGCGACTCGGGCGGCTCGACGACGCGCTTCGAGCCCAGGAGGTCGCCGTGCGCCTCGATCCGCACAACGAGATCGCGTGGTGCAACCTCGGGGACCTCCACTTCCGCAAGGAGGACTTCGGGAAGGCTCTCGAGTCGTACGACAAGGCCCTCGAGATCCGCCCGCGGTACGCGATCGCATGGAACAACAAGGGAGCCGCCCTCGCGCGGATGAACCGCTTTGACCAGGCCCGCGATTGCCACGACCGCGCGGTCAAGCTCCAGCCGAAGTACGTCGTCGCGTGGCTGAACCGCGGGGAGGTCCTCGCCCGCCTCGGCGAGCGCGAGGAGGCCCAGCGGTGCCTCGAACGCGCACAGGCGCTCGGTGCGTGAGGGGCCTATCGTCGACCGACCGCGAGGACGTAAATCTCCGCGCTTTCCTTCACGGAGGCGGTCGGCTTCACGCCCTTGGCCGCCTCGAAACGGGTCCGCACGCGCTCGAGGAACTCCGGGTACCCCTCTCCCTGGAACACCTTGACGAGGAGCGAGCCCCCGGGCCGGAGCGCCCGCGTTGCAAACGTCAGGACGGCCTCCGCGAGTTCGAACGTCCTCGCGACGTCGTAGCTCTTCGCGCCGCTCAGCTTCGGGGCCATGTCACTCACCACGACGTCCGCAGGCCTCCCGAGAAGCTCGAACGTCATCGCCCGCGTCTCCGGACTCATGAAATCGCCACGCACGAACTCGACGCCGTCCAGCGGGGCGAGGGCGGCGACGTCGACGGCGATCACCCGCCCGCTCGGACCAACCCGTTCCCGAGCGATCTGCGCCCACCCGCCCGGCGCCGCCCCGAGGTCCACCACGACGTCCCCCGTCTCGAAGACCCCGTACCGGGCGTCGATCTGAGACAGCTTGATCGCGGCCCGGCTGCGGTACGCCTGGCGCTTCGCGGCGCGGTAGTAACGATCGTGCTTGCGCCGCTTCAACCAAGCCCGGGTCACGTGCAGCCCATCCCGGGTGGGAACCTTAACCGTTGCCCCCGGCTCACTGTGGACGGCGCGGGCGGCGGACACGGTGCGTGGCTCTCCGCGGCGCTCCAACGCTTGAAATAGCGGCCCCGCTTCCACGGCGCGTGGTCCGGACGTACGAGGAAGCCGGGGTGAGCCAGGACGAGAAGGCCGCCCACATCGCGGCTCTCGTGACCCAGCTCGGATTCCGGCGTCGCGGACTCGGCCGTCCCATCACGAAGATCGGACAGTTCACCGGACTCGTCGACTTCGGCAAGTACGCTCTCTCGATGTGCGCCGACGGCGTGGGCACAAAGCTCCTCGTCGCGAACGAGATGCGGAAGTGGGACACGGTCGGGATCGACTGCGTCGCGATGAACGTGAACGACATGATCTGCGTCGGAGCCGAGCCCCTCGCGTTCGTGGACTACTTCGCGCTCGAGTCGTACGACCGCGAGATCGCGCGGCAGATCGGGGTCGGACTGAACCACGGGGCGAAGCTCGCGAACGTCACGGTGA
>JBQTHW010000219.1:0-17678 GCA_052389495.1 Methanobacteriota archaeon
CCGCTCGTCCGGAGTCGAGCTCGGCGCGCAGGTTCTCGAGGACGGAGTCCGGACGCTCGCCCTCCGCGACGAGCCGCGCGAAGATCTGGGTCACGTTGTGCAACGCGGCGTTCGTCACCTGCGCCGCGGAGAGCCTGCGCACCGCGTCCCGGACCGTGTCGGGGTCGAGTTTGCCTCCCGACGCGGTGACGAGTGCCTCGAGACCCTTGAGTCCGATGCGTGCGATCCGCGACGCGCCGCTCGTGTGGTCCGCCGCGATGTCCTCGATCGCGTCCTCAACGCCTTGGGGCAGCATGCTCCATCCGCTCGTGGTACGCGGCGAGGCCCGTGATGCTCACACGGATTCTCCGCTCGAGGAACTCCCTCGGATACCTGCGCGCCGCACGGCACGTGATGTCATACAGTTCCTTCAGGACGCCGTCCTCGCCCGCGGACGCGAGCGTGTCGCGAACGAGCTTCGCCCACGCCGGGTAGAGCGTCATCATCCGCTCGATCGCTTCCTTCGGGCGCCCGTGGGGTCCGTAGTGACTGAAGAGCAGGGCCTTCGGGTCGACGGACAGGATGCGCTCGAACGTCGCGAGGTTCGCTCCGAGGTCGAACGAGGGCGCGGGCGCGATCGGCATGAGGATCTCGTCGCCGGGGAAGTACAGGCCTGCCGCGTCGCCCGTGTACAGGCATCCGTTCTTCGTGTCGAGGATCGTCAGCTCGTGCGGCGCGTGGCCCGGGGAGTCGAGGAACCGGAGCTCGTGCCGGCCGAGGTCCAAGGTCATGCCGTCCGACACGGACACGAGGCGATCCGCGGGGATCGGGCGCATCGTCCCAAACTCCCGGGACCCCTCCCTGCCGAGGGCCGCCTGGGCGCTCGCGACGAGTCTCGTCGGGTCGATCAGGTGCCTCAGGCCGCGTTCGTGCACGTAGACGTTCGCACGGGGCATCGACGCGAGGAGGAAGCCGGCTCCCCCCGCGTGGTCCAAGTGGACGTGCGAGACGACGAGCGCGTCGATCTGTTCGGGCTTCAGGCCGAAGGCGCGCACGGCCGCCTGGATTCGGTCCGCCTCCCAGGACGTCCCCGTCTCGATGATGGCCTTTCGCTCGTCGTCGATCAGGTAGATTGCGCCGAAGCCCTCCTGCCCGAACATCCCGACGTCCGCGAGGTGCGTCTCCGCGTCGAAGGGGAGGCGCTCGAAGGACATCGCGCGGGGGATGCGTCCTCCGACCATCTACCTTTCCTGTCCGCGGCGCGGCGACGGGGCGTCCACGAGCCGGCTTCATCCGTCCGCCCACGCTGTCGGAGGCGAGCGCGATGCCCATTGCACGGCCGGGCAAGGAAGAGCCCGATGCCCTCGCGTACCACGAGATGAAACTGACTTTGCCGACTTCCACCGGCGTGCGTCGTGGCGAAGGCTCGTGGCTCCCCTTCGTTGTGGCCCTGATTTTCATCGTCGCGCTGTTCGTCCTCGTCTGGCTCGTCCGGTGAGAGGTCCTGTCGGCAACCCTTTTCTATCCCGCCCGGGCTTCCCCGCCCCGCGGCGGTAGCCTAGCCTGGAAAAGGCGCGAGATTTAGGGTCTCGTCCCGCAGGGGTTCCCAGGTTCGAATCCTGGCCGCCGCATCGTCCCCGTCCGCGTCACGTGCGGACGTCGAGGAGGGCGACGCGCTCCAGCGCCAGGTCGTGTCGGCGATCCTCGGGCACGGTCGACGCCTCCGTCCCTCCGATCTCCAGGGCGTCGAGGGACTTTCCGCGGGGCTCGAGCACCTCCTCGTCGACGGACCAACCGAGCGTCCGGCACCACGCGTCGATCGGAAGGTCGCCGAATCCAAGGATCGCGATCCCGGAGGTGCCGGCCCGGATGCCTGCGACGCGGATCGCGTCGGACACCTGCCGCTCTCCCGCCAGGTAGCGGAGCGCCTCGAGCGGGAGGCTGCGGGCGGCCATCCTGCCGGCTTCCTTGGCCCGGAGCGCGTGCCGGGCTGCGGACTCCATGTGGTCCCGTCCGAACACGCACCGGGCGTCCGCGAGGAGGACCTCCCCCCCGTGACCGGCCGCCCACTCCCGCGCCTGCGCCAAGACCACCTCGGGGTTGTGGACGGTCGCTCGGACGCCCACGATGACGAACGTCATCCGAAGTCCCCCAGGGCGGCCTGGCCTTCGATCGCCTTCACGTCGACCGTCTCGCCGAGCTGCTCCTTGATCCGCTTCGCGACGGCGGGCCCGATGCTCGGAATCCGAGCGAGCTCGTTCGCCTCGACCTTCTGCACGTCGCGCAGGGTACGGTAGCCACGCTGGTACAACGCCCGCGCACGGACCCGCCCGACGCCGCGAAGGGAGACGAGCTCGAGCAGTTCCTCCCTCACCCCGTACCGCACGCGGATCGTGAGGCGCGTGAGGGGCCGGACCTTCTTCTTGTCGAAGAGACGGCCGAGTTCCCCCATCGAGTGCAGGAGCCACTCCGCTTGGTCCGTCAGGCGGCGGATGTCGCCCGGTCCGACACCGAACTTCTTCGTGACCTCGTCCTCCGTCCGCTCCGTCATCCAGTCGTCGAGCAGGGTTGCCGTCTTCACCTCCGCGAGGAAGAAGTCGTAGTCCTCGACGGGGAACGCGAGGTCCTCCTGTTCGATCTTCTGCTCGACCCACGCGTAGTCCCCCCGGCGCAGGTACAGCTTCGGCATGTCCGGCGTCGAGCAGGCCGCCCAGAGGAGGAAGAACGGGTCCTCACGTTCCTCGCGGAGGGCGGCCCGCAACTTCACCGCACTGAGCGGGTCGATGTACAGGTCGCTCGTCCTCTTGCCGAAGAGAGTCGCTCGAAGGTCGCCGTCGCGACGGCCGATGAACTCCACCTTTTTGAGGAAGTCGAGGACCGCGAGGACCTTCCCCCGGATCGCGTATACGTCCCCCGTGAATGCGAAGAACGTGCGGTTGAAGAACGCGAACAGCTCGTCCTCCGTCGTCGCGTGGTTCGTCGCGATGCTCGCGAGGACGTGCATCCGTAGCGCAGGTTCCGAGCCGAGCTTCGATTCGATCGCTTCGGGCTCGGCCAGAAAGTACTCCTGCATGAGGGGGTCGACCTCGTCCTCGTCCTTCGCGACCAGGATCGCCTCTCCGTACGGGTCGTACCGGGGGCGGCCCGCTCGGCCGCACATCTGCTTGACCTCGAGGACCGGGATCGGCGAGAGCCCGAGGTTCACGTCGAACCGGTTGAGATCTCGCACGACCACCCGACGCGCGGGGGTGTTCACTCCCATCGCGAGGGTCGGGGTCGCGACGATGCACCGGATCCTACCCTTTCGGAACTCCTTCTCGACGAGGCCTCGCTGGTCGTTCGTGAGGCCGGCATTGTGGAACGCCGCCCCGCCTTCGATGCACTTGCCGAGGCGCGCTGCCATCGAGGTCGCCTCGTCCTGTCCGCGGACCAGCGCGTCCGCGATCTTCTTTAGCGCGTCGAGGTCCTTCTCCGTGAGCTGGCGACGGATGTCCTTCGAGAGAGCCTTCGCGAGGCCTTCCGTAGACCGCCGCGTGTTCACGAAGACGAGCGCCTGGCCACCCGTCGTCATGATGTCCGTCACGAGTCCCGAGAGGTCGTCTCCCTCGACGCGGACCTCCTGGACCGCTCCGTCCATGAAGTGCACAATTCCGTCGTAGTAGACGCCCTGCTTCAGCGGGACGGGCCGCCACTCGCTCTTCACATGCTCCGCCTCGAGCCACCGCGCAAGCTCGTCGGAATTCTTGATCGTCGCGCTCAGGGCGAGGACCTGCGCCCGCGGGTTCACCTGGCGGAGCTTCGCGAGCGTCACCTCCAACGTGGGCCCGCGGTCCCCGTCGTTGATCAGGTGGACCTCGTCCGCCACGACGACGGTGAGTTGCTGGAGCCAGCTCGTCCGGTGGCGGAGGAGGCTGTCCGCCCGTTCGGATGTCGCGACGATTACGTCGAATCGTTCGAGGGTCGGGTCAGGCGAATCGTAGTCCCCGACGCTGATGCCGACCTTGATCCCGAGGCGGTCGAACGCCTTCAGGTCCTCGAACTTCTCCGCCGCGAGAGCCCGGAGAGGCACGATGTACAGGGCCTTCCCGCCCTTCAGCACGGACGCGAGGATCGCGAGGTACGCGACGAGGGACTTCCCGCTCGCGGTCGGGATCGCCAGGACGAGGTTCTCCCCGAGGAGCGCGGGGCCGATCGCCTCCGCCTGGGGCGGGTACAGCTCCTCGATCCCCTGGCCCTTCAGGATCTCCACGATGCGGGGGTCCAGGCCAAGGTCGGCGACCTTCATTCCCGTCGCCATTCGACGCTGCCGCCATAAACGTTTGGCGGGGTTCGATGAACCGCGGGTCTGCGGGAATCGCTATGAACCTGTGCCGTCATCCCTTCACATCGTCGCGACGAACGCACCCGTTCGCATCCGCCTGGCGCGGCCGCGCGACCTGCCCGCGTGCAGCCGCCTGTTCGTGCGGTCGATCCGAGACCTCGTTCGGCGCCAGAGAGAGAGGCCCCCGCCCTTTCGGGCCCGCAACCTCCGGCCCATTTTCCGTCTCGCCCTCACGACGGACCCTAAGGGCTTCCATGTCGCCGTATCCCGAGGTCGAATCGTGTGCTTCGGCATCTCGATTCTTCGCGCGAAGACGCACTTCCTGGCGCAGTTCTTCGCGCTTCCGGGATTTCAGAGCCTGGGCATCGGGCGTCAGGTGCTCTCTCGCGTCTTCGAGGAACCCCGTCCGCCGCCGGGGACAGTCCGAACCGTGGTCGCGTCCCTAGACCACCGCGCGCAGGCGCTCTACCTGAAATTCGGGATGCTTCCCCGCACGATGATCTACACGATGACCGGCAAGCCTCCGCGTCGTATGTCGACTGCCTCTCTCGAGCTTGTCCCGGTGGGCCCTGCTGGTCGTTCGACGAAGCAGGCTCGCGACCTCGCCGCACGATTCGACGCGCGTTTGCGAGGGGCTCGACGGGACGAAGACTTCCGTTTCTGGTCGAATGCCGTGCCGGGCACTCGGTTCTTCGCCGCACGCCTCCGAGGACGGACCGTGGGGTATGTCCTCATTCGAGGGAACGGGGTGATCGGACCTGGGGGCGTGCGGGACGCGTCCCTCTCCGAGCCGCTCCTTCGCGCTGCGCTCGCCCGCGCGCGTGCGCTCGGGATGAAGAAGGTGACCGTCTGGATTCCTGGACTTAACGAGGGCGCCCTTCGCGCCGCATTCGCGGCAGGCCTGAAGGTGGAATTCCTGACAGTCTGGATGTCGTCGAGGAAGATCGGCGATCTCGGGACGTACATTCCGTCCGGCGGAGTGCTCTTCTGACCAAGGGGCCGTCAATGCGCCCGCCGTGGGCGGGCTGAGGTCCGCTGAGTCCGGTGCGTCAGGGTGTTCACCGAACGTCGCGCGTTTTCGTTGGGCTCGTGACCTCGAGCTCGTTTCCGTCCGGATCCCGGAGTCGCGCGGTCACGGAACCCCAAGGCATCTTCTCTGGCGGCCGCGTGAACCGGACTCCCTTCTTCCGTAGAGCGCGGTAGGTGCCGCGGCAGTCATCGACCTCGAAGTGGAGGGCCACGGGCCCCCGACCCGACCGCTGATGTCCACCATGGATCGCAAACACGATGCCTCCAACGCGAAAACTTGCATACTCCTCGTGAACGTCTTCGAGGGACTGAACTTTCAATCCTAGCATGTCCCGATAGAATTTCAGGCTGCGATCGAAATCCCGGACGAACAGCAAGATGGGGTTGATTCGGCGAATCATGCTCCCCCGATGTCCGCGATAACGTATGGAACTTGTCCCGGAGACCCAAAGCCTTCATGGAGGGCCTTTCTCCAGCTCTGAGCTTCGAGCTCCTCCCGAACGTCCATTGCCTGGGGACCCAGATGGAATCCCGGCAGGCGCTTCATGTCTTCCTACGCATCACAACGTTGCTCTTTCCGAGGGGGGCCACGATCTTGAATCCCTCCTTCCTGAACATGGAGACGGATCCGAGGTACTCTTGGTAGGCCCCCGAGCGAACGATGGGATAGGCCTCCACAAGCCCCCCTCCCTTCTTCCTGATGGCTTCCAGGGCGGCTTTCAGGGCAGCCCTCGCGACTCCGCGATTGCGATGCCTCGTGTGGACGACAAAGCACGTAATCCTCCAATGTTTCGCTGTGTTGCTTTCGAGGGCGAGCCTCCGGTAGGCGTGGCTGCTGTCAACACGAGGAAGCTCCTCCCGGGGGCCGTATTGACACCATCCAACCGGTTCTCCGTTCGAGTAGACCAGGATCCCATGCGCCCGCCCGCGCTCCACGAGTTCCCGCTTTTCGCGGCGATTTTTCGCGGCTCTCTTGGCACGGGACTGCGGTTGCTCGCTCTCCGCCAAGGGCCGAGCTCGGTGATGATACATACAAAAACACATGAATGCCCCGGGAGCGGGATGTTTCTCGAAGAGCTTCTCGAAGTCTCGGAACGTGGCCTTTGTTAGTTCCCTCGTGGAATATTCCGCAGCCACCGATCCCATGGCGTCGGACCGAATCGTCGAGCGTCCTACCTAAGACTTGCGGATGGGCTAGGATTCACGGTTGCCGCTCGGTGTTGGGACCACGGGAGGGCGGACCCAAAGCCTTTATCGAGGGCGACGCTTCGGGCGCGCGGATGGTCAGCCTCGAGACAGACTTCGCTGGGATCAAGATGTGGAACCCCACGATGCTCGCCTCGGGTTTCCTCGACGAGACGGGCGGCTCCCTCCTTCGCGTGTATCGGGAAGGCGCGGGGGCCGTCGTCACGAAGAGCATCGGGCCCGAGCCGAGGGAGGGCAACGCGAACCCGACGATCGTCGAGCTGGACGTGGGCATGCTCAACGCGGTCGGCCTCCCGAACCCGGGCATGGTCGAGTTCGAGCGGGAGGTGAAGATCGCCCTCGATGGGGGTGCCCTCGTCATCGGTTCCGTCTACGGCAAGGATGCCGCAGAGTACGCGGCCGTCGCTGATAGGCTCGCGTCGTACGGCGTCGCCGCGATCGAACTCAACCTTTCGTGTCCGCATGCGAGGGGGCTCGGCACGGAGATCGCACAGAGCGTCGACGCGGTCCAGCAGTTCACCCGAGCCGTGAAGGACGTGGTCGACGTCCCCGTGCTCCCGAAGCTCTCGCCCAACGTCTCGAACATCGCGGCCTTTGGAATCGCCGCGGAGAAGGGCGGCGCGGACGGGATCGTCGCAATCAACACGGTGAAAGCGATGGCCATCTCGCCCGAGCTGAAAATCCCGATCCTCGCGAACACGTACGGTGGACTGAGCGGCCCCGCGATCCGCCCGATCGGGGTAAAGGCGATCTACGACCTGTACGAGGCCATCGACGTGCCCCTCGTCGGAGTCGGAGGGATCGCGACAGGGCGCGACGCCATCGAGTACCTCATGGCCGGGGCGAGCGCGGTCCAAATCGGGACGGCGATCGCGACGCATGGGCTTGGCGTCTTCGAGCGCGTGAAGACGGAGATGAGCAGCGTCCTCGAGGAGATCGGGGCGAAGTCCGTCGCGGACGTGATCGGGGTCGCTCATGAATAGGCTCCAGATCGTGCCTCTCCTCGACGTTGTCCGCGAGAACCACCACACGATGACCTTCCGATTCCGCGCGGACCTCGGAGGCGATCCGGGCCAGTTCGTCATGGTCTGGATCCCGAGATGCGACGAGCTGCCGATGGCGCTCTCCTACCTCGGGGCCGTGAAGGGCATCACGGTCCGCGACTACGGCGACGCGACGCACGCCCTCATGTCGTACGCGCCCGGTCAGCGAATCGGGGTGCGAGGCCCCTACGGCAACACGTTCCACCTCGAAGGCGAGAAGGTGCTCGCCGTGGCCGGCGGCGTCGGCATGGCGTCCCTGATCGCCGCGATCGAGGGCTTCGCGCAGCAGGGCGCGCAGGTCACGACGGCCCTGGGCGCGCGATCCGCGGAGGAGCTCCTGTTCGCCGACCGCGCCGCCGCGGCGGGCGAGACGCACCTCGCGACGGACGACGGGTCGAGAGGCTTCCAGGGCCTCGTTCCGGTCCTCGCGGAGCGGCTCATGGAGAAGTACGCGTTCGACCAGGTCATCACGTGCGGACAGGAGAGGATGATGCAGCTCGTCCTGGACGCCGCGATCCGGCGGAACCTGCCCGTCCAGGCGTCCCTCGAGCGGTACATGAAGTGCGGGATCGGGATCTGCGACGCGTGCGCCTTCGACGACCGGCTCGTGTGCGTCGACGGGCCCGTGTTCCGCGGGGAGGAGCTAGCGGCGTCGGAGGACTTCGGCACGTTTCGACGGGACAAGACGGGCCGCCGGATTCCCGTGTGACGGCGACAACGCTAAAGGGCGAGGGCCGATGCCCGGCCCATGCCCGACGCCGACGTGGACGCGTTCGCGAAGGACCTCCTCGACTGGTACGTCGAGTGGAATCCGTTGTTCGCGACGTCGGTCGGGATCCACGATCGCGACCACCTCCTCCCGAAGGGCACGTACGACGCGCAGCTCGAAGAGCGCCGACGGCTCCGGTCGTTCCTGCGGCGGCTCGAGGGCATCGAACGCAGGCCCCTTTCGCCTGGCAAGAAGATCGACCACGGCGTCCTCCGAAACAGCCTGAGGTTGTTCCTGTTCCAGGACGAGGGGCTCGGCATCTGGCGGTCGTTCCCGGACGGCGCGGGGACGGCCGCGGACGCCCTGTTCTCCCTCTTCCTGCGAGACTTCGCGCCCTTGCCGAGGCGGCTCGAGAGCATCACGGGGCGACTCGAGGCGACGCCGCGGTTCCTCGCGGAGACGAAGACGCGCGTCCGCGAGCCCGTGAAGCTGTGGTGCGAGATCGGACTCGAGTCCGCGGAGCACGTGCCGGAGTTCTACGCGATCATCGTCGCCGCGGGGCAGGGCGTGCTCCCGGGATCCGATGCGGCGCGACTCGAGGAGGCCGCGGCGAAGTCGACGGAGGCCGCGCGGGCGTACGTCCGCTGGATCCGGGACGACCTCCTGCCGAGGGCGACGGTTCGGGTGGGCGTCGGCGCCGCGAGGTTCCGCCGGCTCGTCCGGCTCCGCGAGCTCGGCCTGACGGTCGAGGAAATCTACGCGGTCGGGAAGCGCTACCTCCGGGAGAGCAAGCGGGAGCTCGCGCGGATCGCCACGGAGATCCGGCCCGGCGCGACGGTCGAGGAGGCGAAGGAGATCGTGAAGTCGGACCACCCCGAGGACTTCGCCGGCGCGCTCGCGTACACGGCGCGGACGATGGACGATTCGAAGCGCTTCATCCGCGAGAGGGGTCTCGCGTCGATCCCGCCGAACGAGGAGCTCCGTGTGCTCGAGACGCCGTCGTACCTGCGACACGTGATCCCGTTCGCGGCGTACAACCAGCCCGCGAGGTTCGAGACGCGGCAGCAGGGGATCTACATCGTGACGGCGCATCCCGACAAGCCGGAGATGCTCCGGGAACTCGGCTACGCGCACATCCGGAACACGGCCGTCCACGAGGGCTACCCGGGGCACCACCTCCAGCTGACCTGCGCGAACCTGAACCCGTCCCTCGCACGGGTCTTCGGCTACGCGATCGAATCCGTCGAGGGGTGGGCCCACTACTGTGAGGACATGATGAAGCAGTCGGGTTTCAGTGCGGATCCCGCGACGAAGTTCGTGCAGGTGACGGACCAGATCTGGCGTGCGTGTCGGATTCTCATCGACGTCGATCTGCATTGCGGCCGCATGACGTTCGACGAGGCGGTCGACTTCCTCGTGCGGGAATCGGGCATGGAGCGGCCCGCCGCGCTCGCGGAGGTCAAGCGGTACACGTACAACCCGGCGTACCAGCTGTCGTACCTGATCGGCAAGCACCTCATCGTGCGGCTCAAGAAGGACGTGAAGAGGGGATTCGGCAAGGACTACTCCGACCGTCTCTTTCACGACACGTTCCTGTACGCCGGCTCGCTCCCGATGAAACACATGCGCCTCGTGTTCGAACACAAGATCCAGGAACTCAAGAGACTCCGTAGGAGGGGGCGGTGAGGACGCCTCCTGGCGATACCTTAATATCGGCCACCCGGCATCGCGCGGCTCTCGGAGACGGACGATGAAGAGCATCGACGCGCTCGTCAAGCGGGCCCTCGAGTACAAGGAGAAGGGCTTGTCCGAGAAGGAGATCGGCGACGAGCTGCACCTCTCCCCCGAGACCGTCACGTGGCTCCTGACGCGCGGCGTCCGGGGCGGGGAGCCGCCGAAGGACGTGAAGATCGGCTGGCGGTCGCTCGGCGTGTTCGGCGGTCGGATCGGCTTCGCGGCAGCCGCGATGACGGACATCATCCTCGAGGAGACGGAAGCCCGTGCCCTCGAGATCGACTCGGTCCTCGGGATCGCGATCAACGGGATCCCGTTCGCAACGCTGATCAGCGAGGAGCTCGGAAAGGAGTTCATCATCTACCGGCCGAGCCAGGAGCGCCACGGAAAGGGCGGCGCGTTCTCCTCGAACACGGCGAGCCCGAAGGGGAAGCGCGTCGTCTTCGTGGACGACGTCATCTCGACGGGCGAGACGTTGCGGGGCGCGATCTCCGACGTGCAGGAGGTCGGCGGCACGCCGGTCCTCACGGTGTGCCTCGTGAACAAGACGCCGAGCGACGACATCGCCGGGGTGCCGTTGCGCGCGCTCGTCCGGGCGCGCGCGATCGCATGAAACGCGGGGCGGCCCGCAACCTTTAGGCCCCGCGGCTCTTGTGTCGGCGTCGGTCGGGTCCTGTGACGCACTGGTACGACGATCTGTTCGAGGAGGTCCGCGCCCACGTCGGCCCGAAGCCGGATTTCGTCGTGAACGCGGGCCTGAGCGTCAGCGGGCTCCAGCACGTCGGCCGTCTCCGGGGCGAGATCACGCTCGCCCAGCTGATCGTACGGAGCCTGCGGGGGATCGGTCGCGATGTCCTCCAGAGTCTCGTCCTCTATACGCAGGACGAGTGGAAGGGGAAGGAGGGCCAGGTCGCTCAGTTCCCCGGGGACGAGGGCAAGAAGTACGTCGGGCGGCGGCTTGTCGATGTCCCCGACCCGAAAGGCTGCCACGCGGGCTGGGTTGACCACTATTGGGAGGACTTCGGCGGCGTCCTCGACCGCTTCGCGCCCCATGTGCGGGTCGTCACGACGACGCAGGCCTACCGGGAATCGGGGATGAAGGCGATCGTCCACGATCTCGTGGCGCGCGCGGAGGAGGTCCGGGCGGTCGTGAACCGGTACCGTTCGCGACGTCCCTACCCGGCGGGCTGGCTTCCGTTCGAGGCGTTCTGCGAGGCGTGCGGGACGATTGGGGCGACCACCCTCGCGGTCCGCGGCGAGACGGCGGAGTACGCGTGCGAGCGGTGCGGGGCGCGCGGCGCGTCGTCGATCGAGAAGGGGAAGCTGAACTGGCGGCTCGAGTGGCCCGCGTTGTGGAAGCTGTATCGGGTCGACATCGAGCCGTTCGGGAAGGACCACGCGACACCCGGCGGCTCGCGGGACTCGTGCAAGGAGATCGCGGACACGGTCATGGGGTTCCGGCCTCCGATGGGCATCCCGTACGAGTGGGTCGGGATCGCGGAACGCGGGAAGGACCTCGGAGACATGGGATCGTCGGACTTCCTCGGCTTCTCGCCGGCGCAGTGGGTGGCGGTCGGGGACCCCGAGGTCCTCCGATACGTGTACACGTTCAGTCCGATCGCGCGTCGCGTGGTCCTCGATCTCGCGAAGGTCGATGTGTACCACGACGCGTACGACGTCGCGGAGACGGCCTTCTACGCGGCACACCGGGAGGGCGAGGAGCCCGTCTTCGCGCGTTCCTTCGAGCTCGCGCAGCTCGCCCCGCCGCCGGAGGAGCCGCCGTTCCAGCTCCCGTACCGCCACGCCGCGTTCCTCGCGCAGATCAGCCCTCGCGACGACCGGCTCGACTGGTGTCTCCGGAGGCTGCGGGACACGGGCATGCTGTCGCGCGACCTGTCCGAGCCCGAGCGGGTCCGCGTCGAGC
Source organism: Methanobacteriota archaeon (assembly GCA_052389495.1). Classification (GTDB taxonomy): domain Archaea; phylum Thermoplasmatota; class Thermoplasmata; order RBG-16-68-12; family RBG-16-68-12; genus RBG-16-68-12. The sequence continues at coordinate 11,946 of JBQTHW010000219.1, forward strand.
GACGCCTCCGCGAAGCCGGGACATGGGTCGACGTCCACGTGCCGGAGAACCGGGTCGCGCTCCTCGAGAGGCTCGACGATCGCGTCCGCGCGCTCCTCGACGATTCGGACCGCGAGGCGCTCCGGATGTACGCGGACCGGGCGGGTGGCATCGCGTGGGGCGAACAGGCGATCAAGGATTCGATGGTCGGCCTGACGAAGGGGGGTGGGTTGCCGGTCGACACGCCCCGCTTCTTCCGGGACCTGTACCTCGTCCTCCTCGGGACGGAGCGGGGTCCGCGCGCCGCGCCGTTCCTCGCGGTCCTCGAGAAGGATTGGGTCGTGCGGCGCCTGCGGGACGCCGCGGCGTAGGAAAAGCCAAAATACGACCTTCCTGTTGGAACGCGCGCAGCCCCGTGGTCTAGCGGCCAAACCCGACCGACTCGTCGGTCGCGGGCCAGTGATTCGAGGCTCTGGACCGACCCGAAACGGTCGGAGGGAGACCTCGCGACGGCAGTTCGAATCTGCCCGGGGCTATCCCTCTCCGACGAGCCGGCGTCGTCAGCGGGTCGCCCGTCCGCGGAACCGCCGGTGCTCCGCGACGTACGCCCTGTAGGCGTCGATCTCCCGTCGTACCCGTTCCGCATTCCAATCGAGGCGCGTCGCGAGACGGGCCGCGACCTCGTCCGCGATGCCAAGCGCTTGGTCGGGGGCCTCGTAGAAGAGGCCCAGTCGCCGCACGAGCACGTCGGAAAGGGTCATCGCCATCTCGCCTTCGACGGCGGCGTCGACCTCCGCCCACACGTACGGTAGGCCGGGGAGGATCGGCTCCCGTCCGCGGCTCTCGTCAAGCCACGGTCGGATCGCGTCGGGCGGGTGACGCGCGCCCAGGTGTGCCGCGCCGGTCGGAGGGAGGCCCAGCTCCCGGAAGGCCGCGGCCGCCCCCGCGCCGGGTCCTAGGCTCGCACGCGAGGTCCGGCTCGATGCGCGCCGTCCGAGGCGGGCGCACACGCGGTCGACGACCTCCTCGGCCATCGCACGCATCGTCGTGAGCTTGCCGCCCGCGACGGAGATCAGCCCGTCCGGGTCCTCGTACATCGCATGGGCCCGCGAGATGTCGGATTCCGTAGAAGGCGATCGCCGAGGCAGGATGAGGGGCCGGAGCCCCGCGTACGCGCTCACGACGTCCTCGGGCCCGACGTCGGCCGTCGGAAACGCATCGTTCACGCTCTCGAGGACGTACGCGACGTCCTCCGCGTCCGGGACCACGTGATCCCAGTCGCCCTCGTACTCCGTGTCCGTCGTCCCGACGAGCGCGAGGTGGCCCCACGGGAGGACGAACATGATCCGGCCGTCCCGGCGGGCCCGCATCACGATCCCTTCGCGGTTCCCGACGCGCTCCCTCGGGAGGAATACGTGGATCCCCTTCGTGGGCCGGACCGTGGCCGTCGCATGTTGACTGCGGAGCCCGTCGATCCACACGCCCGTCGCGTTGACCACCACGGAGGCGCGGGCGTCGTGGGCCTCGTCCCGGATCCGGTCCCGGATGCGCGCGCCGACGAGACGCCCGTCCTCGCGCACGAGGCGCTCCACCTCCGCGTGGTTCGCAACGAGAGCCCCCGCGTCCGCGGCCGACCGGACGACCGCCAGGACGAGCCTCGCGTCGTTCGTCGTCGCATCGAAGTAGTGTGCGGCGCCGCGGAGTCCCTCCCGGCGCAGCGCCGGTTCGTCCGTCGCGGCGTCCTCCGCGCCGCGCCACGCCCTGTGCGGCAGGGTCCGCCGCCGAGACAGCCGGTCGTACAGGAAGAGCCCGAGTCGCAACGCGAACGCGCCCGGACGGGCCCCGGCGTACGCCGGGATCGTGAACCGGAGGGGACGCACGAGCGCGGGTGCGTTCGTCACGAGGAGGTCCCGCTCGCGGAGCGCCTCGCGGACGATCCCGACGCGACCCGAGCGGAGGTAGCGCAGGCCGCCGTGGACCATCCGGGAGGTCTTGCCGCTCGTTCCGCTGGCGAAGTCCCCGCGTTCGACGAGGGCCGTCCTCAGGCCGCGGGTCGCCGCGTCCCAGGCGACGGCGGAGCCGACGATCCCGCCGCCCACCACGAGGAGGTCGACGGGTTCCGTCCCGAGGGCGCGCAGATTCCTTCCGCGGCCACGGGGCGACAGGTCCGCGGTCATCCGGATCCCGGCACGAGCTTCCCCGGGTTCATGATTCCGTCCGGGTCGAGCTCCCTCTTGAGCGCGCGGAGCACGACGAGACCGTCCTCCCCGAGGACGCGCCCCAGGTGGGCCGTATGGTCCGCCCCGACGCCGTGGTGGTGGCTCAGCGCGCCGCCCGCGTCGAGGATGGCCCGCGTCACGCGATCCTTCATGCGCGACCACTGGCCGACCTCGTCCCCGGTCCGCTGCTTCGCGAGGAACGTGAAGTACAGGGAGGCCCCGTCGCGGTACACGTGGGCCGTGTGGCACAGGACGAGTCCCGGGCCGCCGTCGGACCACAGCGCCTCCCGGAGCGCCGTCCGGCCGACGTCGTGCAGGGTGTGAAGTCTCGACCACGGGGCCGCCGTCTCGACCGTGTCGACGAGGACGCCGCGGTCGAGGAGCGAATCGCGGAGGTACGGGAGGCGGAGCCGCTCCCCGAACGACCGCCGTGCGAGTCCCGGGCCGAGGGATGCGGATCCCCGCGCGAGGCGACGCGCGCGCCGACGTGCGCGCGCGACTTCGGTCGGGGTTCCCTCGAAGCCCATCAACAGGAGGCTCCCCGCATCCCCGTTGCGGCCGCCACGGAAGCGGCGGAGGACCCGCGCGACACCGGCCTGGCGGCCCGGTGCGTCGACCGCAACGCCCGCGTCCGCGAGGACGAACCGGGTCTCCTCCTCGTCGCTCAGGACCGTCGTGGCCGGGAGGGCGTCTCCCTGGGCCATCCCCCGGAGCGCCTCGAGGCCGTCCGCGAAGGACCGGAACAGGCGGGACCCGAACCGACGGACCCGCGGCATCGGATGCACGCGAACCGTCGCGCGCGTGATCACGCCGAGGGACCCCTCGGATCCCAGGACGATCTCGCGGAGCCCGGGGCCGTGGGCGTCCCGGGGGAAGTCGCGGACGTCGAGGGTGCGGGTCGGCGACACGAGCCGGACCGCGACGACGAGGTCCTCGATCGCCCCGTAGCGGTTCGACAGCGCCCCGACGGACCGCGTCGCGATCCAGCCGCCGAGCGTGGAGAACTCCCACGACTGCGGCACGTGCGGGAACGTGAACCCCTGCGCGTTGAGGCTCTCCTCCAGGACGGGGCCGCGGACGCCCGCGTCGAACGTGGCGGTCCTCGAGGTCGCGTCGATCTCGTGGAGCTTCCGCATCCGCCGCAGGTCGAGGGCGAGGACCGCGGCGAAGCCCTCGCCGGACGGCGTCTCGACGCCACCGACGACGCTCGTGCCGCCGCCGAATGGGACGACCGCGACGCGCCGCCGTCGCGCAAGCTCGAGGACGGCCCGGACGGCCCCTTCGTCCTCCGGGTACACGACGGCGTCGGGCGCCCGCTCGATCCGTCCCGCACGGAGCCGGACGAGGTCCTTGTACCCGCGGCCGACCGCGTGGAGGATTCGGTCCGTGTCGTCCGTTGAGACGTTCCCTTCGCCGACCGCCCGCTCGAGCTCGCCGACGTCCGACGGCTCGATCAGGGACGGCGGCACGGTCACGGATTCGCGCGGGACGACGGGGCGCACGGTCGTGGGTTCGAGCGCGAGGCGCTCCCGGACGTAGGCCCACAGGGCGGGCCGGGACGCGACGTCGGCGTGCACGTCCTCGAAGCCCCACCCCCACCATTTGAGGGCCCGCGCCTCCATGCGACCGCGTAGAGGTGCTCGCGTTATAGACGTTGCCGTGGCCCCGGCCCACAAGGGTTAAGGCGGCACGGACCATGCGCACGCAACGGGTGCGGATGATCGAACGGGCGGACCTCCGGGCGACCCTCGAATCGTACGATCCGGGCGCGATCCGGGTCGCGACGATCGGCTCGCACAGCGCGCTCGACGTGTGCGACGGCGCCGCGGAGGAAGGCTTCCGGACGATCGCCGTGTGCGAGCGGGGCCGCGAGGCGCCGTACGCGCGGTACTTCCGCGCGACGCGGGACGCGAAGGGCCGCCTGGTCCGGGGCTTCGTGGACGAGGCGATCGCCCTCACGACGTTCCGCGAGGTACTCGAGGACAAGTGGCAATCCTTCCTGCGCGAACGGAACGCGATCTTCGTGCCGAACCGTTCCTTCACCTCGTACTGCGAACTCGACGCGATCGAGGACGAATTCCGCGTGCCGCTGTTCGGGAGCCGGAACCTCCTGCGCACGGAGGAGCGGGACGAGGAACGGAGCTACTACTGGATCCTCGACAAGGCTCGGCTGCCCGTGCCGGAGAGGATCGAGGATCCGAAGGACATTGACGTGCTCGTGATCGTGAAGCTCCCGCACCGGCTGAAGCGTCTCGAACGCGGGTTCTTCACGGCCGCGTCCGCCCGCGAGTTCCGAGAGAAGTCCCAGACGCTCCTGAAGCAGGGCGTGATCTCGAAGGAAGACCTCGACGGCGCGCGAATCGAGCGGTACGTCATCGGGCCGGTGTTCAACTTCGATTTCTTCTACTCGCCCCTCGCGGAGGCGGAGGACCGCCTCGAGCTGCTCGGTATCGACTGGCGGTTCGAGACCTCCCTCGACGGGCACGTCCGCCTGCCCGCGGAGCAGCAGCTCGCCCTCGAGGAGGCTCAGCGAATCCCGGAGTACGTCGTCGTGGGGCACAACGCCGCGACCCTGCGGGAGTCCAGCCTGAAGGACGCGTTCGACCTCGCGGAGCGGTACGTGCGGGCGACCCAGGAGCACTTCCGGCCGGGCATCCTCGGCCCCTTCACGCTCCAGACGGCGGTCGACAAGGACCTCGCCTTCTGGATCTACGACGTCTCGCCGCGCATCGGCGGCGGGACGAACGTCCACATGGGCGTCGGCCACCCGTACGGGAACAGCCTGTGGCGCCGCCCGATGAGCACGGGCCGTCGGATCGCAACGGAGCTCCGTCGGGGGATCGAGGCGGGGCGCCTCGACGAACTCGTCACGTAGCCCAAGGGGCCGCATCCGGAAGACGTCGGCGTGGTAGACGTCAAGTCCAGAATCCCTCTCGCTCCGGGGGAGTGGGGCGACTTCAAGTCGCGCCAGAACCATGAGCCCGCGGACTTGCGACGTCTCAGGGAAGAGTTCCGGCACGCGTATCTCGAAGGGACTCAAGGCGGCGGGACCCGCGACGAAAAGAAACTCGCCCAACTCGAACAGAAAGCCTCGATGCTGTCGCGACCATCATCTACCTCGCTCTGCGTCACACGATTCGGCGCGGGCGAGTGAGGTCCCAAACGAGACTGCACCAGCTGCGACCTCAAAACTGCCGAGGACGCGCGCACGTGCCCCTATCGCGGGCGATGACTTTCGTCGAGACCCAACGCCCGTTGTCGAACCGAAATGCCCCGACCCTTCGCGTCTCTAGCAGGCCCGGTGACTAGTAGACGGCGCCGCAGCGGACGCACGTCATCTTGCCGTCGCCGCGCTGGACGAGCTGGCCGCCGCAGTTCGTGCAGTAGCGCATCTGGGGTTTGAGGTGCCCTTCCGTGTCCCATTCGTGCTGGGGCCACGTGCTCTGCTGGGGCGCCTGGCCCGGCCACCCCCCGGAGGGCTGGGGCCATCCGCCGGGCGCGACGGGGACGGGCACACCGGCCGGCGCGGGCGGGG
>JBQTHW010000220.1:0-7072 GCA_052389495.1 Methanobacteriota archaeon
GCGCCGTACAGGAGCAGGGCGAGGTTGCTCTTCCCCGTGGAGTCTGTGCCGAGAGGGAACTGGGCGGACGGCGGCGCGTTCGGGGCACCCGTGTTGAGCGGCGGGAAGTACGACGGGAAGGGCCCCGCGAGGACGGGCGCGAGGATCGCGATTATGACGAAGAGGAGGATGAGGCCGAGCCCGATTCCGCCCATCGGGCGGCGGACGAAGCGTTGGAACAGCTCCCACACGTGCTTCCGGGCCGCCTCGTACCGCTCGCCGACGAACAGGTCGGTGATCCGTCCGAAGCCGGTCGCCATCGGGCCCTCACCCTTCCGCGACCCGCGGGTCCATGTAGGAGTAGGTGATGTCGAGGATCGTGTTCGCGACCACGACGCCGAGGGTCGCCAGGAGGAAGATTGCGGACAGGAGCGGGAAGTCCCGCCGCTCGACCGCGGTCCACGTGAGGGACCCGAGCCCGTTCAGCCCGAAGACGACCTCGATCACGATGGCCCCGCTGAAGACCCAGCCGACGTACAGCGCCACGACGGTCGCCACGGGGAGGCGTGCGTTCGGGAGCGCGTGCCGTTCGAGCTGCTGCCTCTGGCTCCGCCCCTGCGCCCGGGCGGTCGTCATGTAGTCCTCGGAAAGCTCGTCGATGAGGGAGTTGCGCATGATCAAGGTGAAGATCGCGTAGTTGTTGAAGACGAAGGCCGCGAGCGGGAGGACGAGGTGGAGGCCGCGGTCCGCGATCTTCCCCCACACGTCGTACGTGTCGTAATCGGGGTACGTCGCCTCGCCTCCGATCGGGAACAGGTCGAGCTGCTTCGCGAAGACGAAGATCAGGATGATCGACAGCCAGAACGTGGGCATCGAGTACAGGAGCAAGGAGGTCAGCGAGACCGCCGTGTCGGAGGGCTTTCCGCGGCGCCACCCCGAGAACCGGCCGAGCCGCATCCCGAACCAGATCGACAGCAACGTCGCGGTCCCCGTGAACAGGATCGTGATCCAGAGGGCCGGGACGATGACCGCCCAGACGCTCGCGCCCGGCCGGACGGTGATCGAGGTCCCCCAGTTCCCCTGGAAGATGTTCACGAGGTAGACCGCGAATCGCTCGTAGACCGGTCGGTCGAGCCCCCACTCGCGGGTGAGCTGGTCCCGTAGCGCGGTCGTGTTGATCGCACCCGGGGGGAGGTCGCCACCGCGGGGGATCAGGATCCTCGTGGGGTCCCCCGGGAGCACCTGGAAGATGAAGAAGTTCAGGGTTGTGATGAGCAGGATCGTCACGACGAGGCCGACGCCCTTCCGGGTCAGGTACGCGCGGTAGTTCATTCGCCTCGTGGTCCGTTTACGGTGGCGGCGGCATGGGCGGGATCTCCGGAAGGGATTCCTCGGCCTTCTTCTTCCTCGCGGACAGGACGAGGACGACCCCGACGATCACCGCGACCGCCGCCGCGACTCCCACCGCGATGAGGACGACCGTGCCGGTGGGCAGGAACCCTCCTGTGGACTCGTTTGGCTGGAGCTCCAGGAAGAGCGGATGCTTCCCCCAGAACGCTCCGAGCTGGCGTCCCGGGTGCAGGTTCATGTCCCCCCATCCGCGGAACTCGTCGATCCACCATGCGTAGTGGAAGAACGGATACACGAGGATGATGAACGCGGCGCCGAGGTAGTGCACCTTCTGCATCTCGTGGACAGCCTGTTGGCGCTCATTCACGTCGAACGCGGCGAGCTGCGCCAAGTAGAGGCTGTTGTACGTCTCGTTGTCGTAGAAGTTGTCGGACCAGCCGCTCAGGGTGTAGTTCGATTGGATGCTGAGGATGTAGTTCGGGTCGGAGTCCGCGGACCACCACCAGATGTACGTGTCGAACCCGCCGCCGTAGACGTCCGTGTTCATCGCGATTTCCTGCTCCGGCGTGATCAAGAGGTCGATCCCGATCGAGTTCCAGACCTGATCGAGGTATGTAGCGATGTCCCCTTCTTCCGGCGCCTCGACGCGCGTGACCATCGTGAACCGGAGCGGGGTGCCCTGCGGAATCGTGATCGAGGTCTGGCACCCTTTCGCGAGGTTCTCCGCGCTGCAGTACAGGCTCAAGGTCTTGTCCGCGGCGGCGCGCCGGAGACCCGTGCCGGGGTCGCGGACCGTGTAGCCCGCCGCATCAAGGATCGCGTTCGCCTTCGTCAGATTGAAGTCGAACTTCTCGGGGCCGGGCTCGTAATGCCAGAACGGGGTGACGGGCGACACGAGCGTCGATCCCGCGACGCCCTTGCCGCGGTAGAACTGGCTGAGGACGTAGTCCTTGTCCGTCGCGTGAGCCATCGCCTGCCGGACGTCGAGATCGAACCGGGATGGGTTCAGGTCCTGGTTGACACCGAAGTGGTTGAGCTGGGTGATCCCGATGTCGATCCAGTACTGGATGACCGTGATTCCTTCCTGGAGTTCGATGCCGGGGAGCGCCAAGCCTCGCAGCGTCTCGTACCCGGCGGAACTCATCGTCACGACGTCGATCTCGCCGTTCTGAAGGGCCAGGATCATCGCGGCCTCGTCGGAGAAGAGCCGGAAGACGACGCGCTCAACGGCCGGAGCGCCGAAGTGGTAGTTCGGGTTCCGGTGCAGGACAATCGGCCGGTTGTTGAACCACTGATCGTAGATGTTCGGATCCGCCATGTACGGACCCGAGCCGATCGGGTTCGGGTTCAGGAAGCTGTACTGCGCGGAGGTCGCCGTGATGTTCTCCCACTGGCGTTTTTGGATGATCGGGAGGACGATCGCGGCGTAGCCCGGCGAGAACGGTCCTCGGAAGAAGATCGTGACCTCCGACGTGCCTGTCACCCTGGCCCCGCACCCCGACGTCTGGCCGGGCTCGCATTGGAGGACCTGGTTCACGTACGGCTGGTAGGCCCAGAGGAGCCAGAATGCCTGGATGTTGTAGTTGATTGTGAAATTGACGTCCTCCGCGGTGAGGGGCGTGCCGTCGTGCCACCTCACCCCTTGCCGGATCTGATAGACCCAGCAGTACGCGTCCGGGTTCGCCGTGCCGGAGCACGCCAAGCCTCTTCGCGACTCGGAACCCAACGCGAGGTTCGGGACGTAGTTCTGGTCCTGGTCGAGGGAGAACAAGTAGTCGTAGACGAGGGAATAGAACAGGTACGCCTCGTTCGAGAATCCGATGAACGGATTCAGGCTGTCGATCGCGAACAGGTGACCGATCGTCAGGGCGCCGTCGAACGTGCGGGCGGGCCTCCGCGAGATCGGCGCGGCGAGAGCCGCGGTGCCGGAGAGGACCAGAACGAGGGTGAGAGCCAACGCGAGGACGACACGGGCTGCACGCATCCTACCAACTCCAATCCGAATGGCTATTTCCCTCTACCGCGTCCGTTCGCCTCCCGACGACCTCGTGCCGCGTGACGTGGCCGAAGAACTCCGCCTCAGATACGGCTCGGGCGAGTTCCGAGCCGCCGCAAGTCCGCCCTCCCCGACAAGTTCGCCGACCACTACTGCCCCGAAGCCGGCCTCGTAGTCCGAACCGGCCGACGTGCCCTCTCCCGCCGTCCTGGCCGGCGCGGCCGGCGGTGCGCTGGTCGGCCCTTGCGTGAGGTTCACCATGGGGAAGGGAGACAGCGGATAGTTCCCGGGAGAGCCGTCCGGTCCGCCCGTGACGACGGGGCCGAGCACGGTCAGCGTCAGCGTCGTGGCGTCCCAGTCCCCGAGGGGCGACGGCGCTGTCGAGCCGACGACCATCGGCGCCCTGATCTCCACGAACTGCCCCGCGATCGGGTTCGCGCCGGCCGGGGTCAGGTTCGGATCGTAGAAGACGACGTTCCCCGATGGAAGTCGGAAGGTCCACGAGTGGCCCGCGGGCAGGTCCCACGTGATCGGAGTCAGATCGAAATCGATCGTCTGTCCGTAGAGAGTCGTGGGCGACCCGGGGGAGCACTGTGTGTACGTCTGGGTCGTGTACCGGTCGAGCTCCGAGACGGTCTTCACCTGGAAGTCGTGGATGTAGTCGTCCAGCGTCGGTCCCCACTGCCAGTAGCCCACGTCGTCGACTCGGTCGTACAGGCCGTTCGTTCCTGGCCCGCAGATCTCCTGGAAGTGGTACGCCAGGCTCGTATCTAGGGTGAAGTTGAAGTTGTCCGGCCGAAGGTTCGCCTGGAAGGAGAAGTCCTCGTACCACGCGACCTCCTGGCCGTTCCAACCCTCCCGTTTCGTCGAGTCGAGGTGGTTGTCCAGGTACGACGCGTTGCCCCAGTAGAACCACCGAGCGAGGAGGACCTCCGTGCCGTACGCGACGTGGTAGATCCGGACCGTCGTGAGCCCCGTCGTCGGGTCGACCGAGGCGGTCATGTTCATCGTCTTCGGGTCGTAGTACCACTCGTAGCCTGTCGCGATGTCGTACTTTCCAGCGCTGGTCTGGGAGCCTCCCATCAGAACGAGCCAGTCCACCAGCGCTCGCTCGGCGGGCCCGGTCTCCGCGCGGTTGTAGATCTTGCACACGGGGTTCGTGTTCGTCTCCCACCACGTCGTGGCTTCGGCGGCATCCGCCGCGACGACGCCGAAGATCCGCTTCGATTCGTCCAAGTCCATTATGAGCGTGATTTGGGACTCCACGAAATACCCGTCATCGCCAAAGCCGAAGTTTGACGAGCACTCCGACATGACCTGAGCGACCCGACGGGTGTCCATGTACGACAGCTGCCAGTCCACGTCCAGCCGGGTGCCAGGAGGCGCGCTGTAGTTCATCACGGGGAGGAACACGGGCTCGGACAGGGTGTACCCGCTGACGTTCCTCCCGAGCACGTTGAACCGGTATCGGGCATACGCGTAGGGGGTTGCCGTTGCACTCCCCGGGCCGGCCGACGACCACCAGTGCGTGTACGGGTACGAGGGGGTGTCCGGCACATTCGTGTCCGTGGGGACGCAGATCCCATACGTGATCGAGGTCGCATTGAAGCATTCGGCGTTAATCGGCAATTCGCCAGGGTAGAAGACGGTCCGGACGTCCCAGTACTCCTGGAAGGGCTCCTTGAAGAAGTCGTAGAATTCCCAGTCGAGCGTGGACGGGCCCACGGTCACCTTCTGGCTCGACGCGTCCGAGTTCGGGAACGCGTCCGTGACGGTCAGCACGACCGTGTACCGGTCCGGCGTGGCGTACGTGTGGGACGCGAGGGGACTCGCGGAGGGCGCCGCGGTCTGGCCGTCCCCCCAGGCCCACGCGTACGTCGCGATGTCGTTGTCGGGATCCGTCGAGCCGCTCGCGTCGACGCTAATCTGCATGAGGTCCCTCGAGAGCGCGAAGCTCGCGACGGGCGCGTTCGCCGGCCGCTGTCCCGTGACGGTCGCCGTGCCGACGATGTCCGCGACCGTGTCACGAACCGTGATCGTGGTGAGGCGCGCTTGGCCCACGCGCACGCCGGAGAAGACGCGCACCCCAGCGTCCCCGGCATCGAACGCACGGCTGACGGGGAGGGTCGCGAGCGTGTCGTCCGACGTGAACGCGACGGTCCCGCGGTACGAGGTTGCAGCGACGCCGGATCGAAGGACGCGCACGGTGAGGTCGAAATCCTCGTTCACGTTCGGGGTTGTAGTCGACGGGGTCACTTCGAGGCTGAGGGCAAGTATCGTCACGTTGAGGACGTCGCTCCGGGTCACGCCGGAGAGGGTCGCCGTCGCCGTGATGGCGACGCTGCCCGCTTGGATGGCGGTCACGGTCTTCGAGGAGCCTGTGCCCGACGCGCCCTGGACGCGCGTCGAGGGCGACGCGGACCAGGCGATGCTCGCGTTCGCCGTCACGTCGACGTTGTCCGTGTTGTAGGCAACCGCGGTCACCTGGACTTCCTCGCGCTGATCGATCGTCGTCCGGGCGGCCGATACGGTCAGGCGATCGAGGGTCGGCTCTGCCGGCGGCGTGGTCGGCGGCGCGGAGAGCAGGACGTACGCGGCTCCGGCCAGGACCGCGACGATGACCACGGCGACGACGATCAGGACGAGCGGTTTCTTCGACCCCGGCGCCTGCGCACCTCCGGGGGCGGACCCGGGCTGACTAGAGGCTCCCAAACGAGCGCCCTCCTCCCAGGGAGAATCCCCGCGACCGTATAAATAGACATTTGTAACGGAATGGCCGACGGAGTTTGGTTGACCGCGCGCCGGGACATGGGACGTTCATCGTTCTGCTGAATCCGGCCGCGGGCGGAGGGCGTTCCGCACGCGTGGCGCGGATTCGGCGACAACCTTTTCCACGTCGTTCCGGTCCCGGGCGATCGTGTTCCGCCCGTGGCGCAGCTTCCCGACGATGGTCGCCACGGGGCTCCTGTTTGGGATCGCGACGGGCGGCTTCCCCGCCTTCGCCCCGGAGGTCGCGCAGATCGCGCTCGTCGTTGCGATGACGTTCTCGATGACGGAGGTCTCCTTCGCCCGGATCTCCCCCCGAGCGGAGGCCCGGAGCATCGCCCTGGGCTTCGTGATGAGCTACGTCGTCCTGTCGGGGACGTTGCTGCTCTTCGCGACGGTCTCGACGGACCCGGCAATCCGCGCGGGCTGGGTCCTCACGGCCGCCGTGCCCTCCGCCGTCGCCGTGATCCCGGTTACGGCCCTCCTGAAGGGCGACACCCGCCGGTCCCTCATCGCGCTGGCGGTCCAGTACCTCGTCGCGCTCGCCCTCGTGCCCGCGATCACCTTCGCGTTCGTCGGCCTCGAGGTGCCCGTCGGCACGCTCGCCCTCCAGACGGTCGTCCTCCTCGGGTTGCCGATTGTCCTGTCGCGCGGGCTGCGCCGCTGGCCGCTCGTGACGGACCTCCGGCCGACGGCCGTGAGCCTGTCGTTCCTGGTCCTCGTGACGGCGATCTCGGGCTCGGCGCGGGCGACCCTGTTCGAGAGCCCGGACCTCGCCGTGCTGGGCGCCCTGTCCCTGGGGCGCACGTTCGGCCTCGGCCTTGCCCTGTTCGCGGTTGCACGGATCCTCGGCGCCTCGAGGGAGACGACGGTCGCCGCGACGACCTTCGTGTCGTTCAAGAACCTCGGGCTCGCGATCGTCCTCGCCTTCTCGACCGTCGCCGACCCAGGCGCGGCCCTGCCGTCGATCGTGTCCCTCGT
>JBQTHW010000221.1:0-2928 GCA_052389495.1 Methanobacteriota archaeon
GGACGCCTGGCGGACCGCCTTCGAGGCGCGGGGCGTCGAGATCCTGCGGTACGTGCCGACGAACGCGTTCCTCGTGCGCGGCACCCCGGAGGCGCTGCGCGGCCTCGCGACCCTGCCGTTCGTCGACGGCATCGGGCCGTTCGACGCCGCGTGGAAGGTCCGGCCCGGCACGAACGGCGTCGGCGTGGTCGACGTGCGGATCGTCGTCCTGCCGGGTGAGTCGACGGACGTCGTCCTCGCGGACCTCTCCCGCCGCGGGGTACCGCGTGCGGACCCGACCGCCGCCGGCCCGGGCGTCCTCGGGACGTTCGGCTCCGGGGACTTCCGGTGGGTCCGGGCGCGCGTGCCCGCCGGCCTGATCCCCGAGATCGCCGCGCGCCCCGACGTCGAGTTCATCGAACCCGTGCGCTCCGTGCGACCGCTCAACGCGGAGACCGCGTGGGTCCTCCAGACGAACGCGACGAACAACGTGCGCTACTGGGCGAACGGCCTCGACGGCCGAGGCCAGGTCGTCGCGATCTCCGACACGGGCGTTGACTACGACCACGCCGCGTTCCGGGAATCCGCCGGGGAGATCGTCCTGGGCGGGGGGGACCTGTACAACGACACGTCGTCCGCGCGTCGCAAGGTCGTCCGGTACCTGAACATGGGCGTCCTCACGGGGCAGGTCGCCTGGCCCGGAGGCGGCACGTGGGACCCGTGGTCGATCCAGGACAGCGACCACACCCCGACGGGGGGCGACTGCACGTTCGGCCACGGGACCGCGGTCGCCTCCGTCCTGACGGGGAACGACAATTGGCTGGGAGGCGGCGGCGACCCCGACGACGGACTCGCCCTCGGGGCGAAGCTGTACGTCCAGGACATCGGGACGGTCGGCCCGGATGCGAGCTCGGGCTGCTCGGGCGACCTGGACCTCCTCACGTACATCCCCGAGGACCTGGCGGACCTGTTCGGGCCCGCGGGGCTCGGCTACAACGATCCCGCGGCTCCGGTCCGGATCCACAGCAACAGCTGGGGGTCCGACATGAACGAGTACGACGTCCAGGCGCGGATGGTCGACGCGTTCGTGTGGTCCCACCCCGACTTCACGATCCTCTTCGCCTCCGGCAACCGCGGCTCCGCGACGAGCTCCGTCGACGCGCCCGCGACGGCGAAGAACCTCGTCACGGTCGGCGGCGTCGGGAATCCGGACGGCGGGCTCTTGCTTGGGGGAGACCAGGACGACGTCGCGCCGTTGAGCAGCCGCGGCCCCGCGTCGGACGGCCGGCGCAAGCCGACGATCATGGGGATCTTCGACGGCGACTCCGCGATGTCCGACGGCAGCGCGTCGAGCGGGACCGGCGGGTCGGACGACCACTGGCAGGGGACGAGCTACGCGACGCCGTCCGCGGCCGCCGCGGCGGCGATCGTCCGACAGTACTTCGTCGACGGCTGGTACCCGGCCGCCCGGCCCGTCGCGGGGAACGGCCGCGCCCCGAGCGCGGCGCTCGTCCGCGCGATCCTCATCGCCTCCGGGTCGCAGGTCACCGGGAGCGGAGCGTTCCGACCGGGCCAGGACACGTGGCCGAACCACGAGCAGGGGTTCGGGCGGGTGCAGCTGTCGAACGTCCTTCCAATCGCGCCGGGCGACGCGTTCCGCACGCGGGTCCTCGACGGGACGTCGGGCCTGTTGACGGGCGACGCGTACCGCGAGACGTTCCGCGTCTCGGGGCCGTCCACCGTGAAGGTCGTCCTCGCGTGGACGGACTTCCCCGCTGCGCTCGGCGCGGGGACGGCCCTCGTGAACGACCTCAACCTGGAGGTCACCGCGCCGGACGGGACGGTGTACCTCGGCAACAACTTCGGGACCTTCGCGCAAGGGCGGTCGATCGCGGGCGGCACGTTCGACGCGAGGAACGTCGAGGAGGCCGTCATCCTGAAGTCGCCCCTCGCGGGCGCCTGGACGGTCCGCGTGATCGGCTGGAACGTCCCCGTGGGCCCTCAGCCGTTCGCCCTCGTCGTGACGGGCGGGATCGACCCCGCGTTCGGACGCGTGGCGCTCGACCGGCCGACGTACGCGCCCGGGGACACGGTCCTCCTCGAGGTCGAGGACGCGGACGCGGGCGCCGTCCAGGTGCGCGTCACGTCGGGGTTCGACGCCGCCGGCGAGACGGTGTCCCTCGCGCGCGGCGGGCCCGACGAGACGTGGCGCGGTTCCGTCGCGCTGTCCTTTGGGCCGACGACGGAGCCGGGCGTCCAGGTGCGTGACGGGGACGTCCTGCAGGCGAGCTACACGGACGCCTCCCCCGCGCACACGGCCGTCGCGGCGGCCCGCGTGGACGCGTTCGGCCCGACGGTCTTCGACGTCGTCGCGGACCGCCCGGGTGCGACGGCCGCCCGGATCACCTGGCGCACGGACGAGCCCTCGACGACGGGCGTGCGGTACGGCACCGCGCCGACGGCCCTCTCCGCCTCCTCCGAGTCCACGGACCTCCGCACGGTCCACGACGCGACCCTCGCGGGGCTGCAGCCCGACACGACGTACTTCTACGACGTCGTCGCGCGCGACCGACACGACCAGGAGACGCGCGACACGAACGCGGGCCGCCACTACCGGTTCCGCACGGAGGCCTTCGGAGACCTCCTCCTCGTGATCGGGGACGACTCGTTCCCGACGGCCCGCGAGGCGACGTGGGCGAACGCCCTCGACGCGAACGGATGGACGTGGTCCCGATGGAGGAACGAGGACGCGGGCCTGCCGCCCCTCGGGGTGCTGCAGGCGCACCGTGCCGTCCTGTGGCAGGTCGGCCTCGAGCAGTACCCGCCCTTCGACGCGGCGGAGCGGGACCTCGTGAAGCGCTACGTCGACGGCGGCGGGCGGCTGCTCGTGTCGTCCCACGACACCGCGTGGGCGCTCGCCGACACGTCGTCCCAGTTCTTCAGCCTCGA
>JBQTHW010000222.1:0-16605 GCA_052389495.1 Methanobacteriota archaeon
CTTGTCCCCGACGTGGAAGGCACCCGCGTCGACGTCGACGTGGATCGACTCGCAGCCCGCGACGCACGGGAGCCCCAGGCCACGCGTCACCACGGCGGCGTGGCGCGTCGCCCCGCCGCGGGAGGTCAGGATGCCCTTCGCGTGCAGGATCCCGTGGACGTCGTCGGGGGACGTCTCGACCCGAACGAGGATGACGGGCTTCTTCTCGACCTTGCCGAGGCGCTCCGCCTCGTCGGGGTCGAACACGACGTACCCCGTCGCCGCACCGGGTGAGGCGTTGAGGCCCGTCGCGAGGTAGCGGTCCTCCCGCCGCGCCGCCTCCTTCGCCGATTCGTCGAACCGCGGCAGGAGAAGCTGCACGACGTGCGCGGGCTCGACGCGAAGGACCGCCTCCTCCTTCGAAAGAAGCCCGGACCCCGCCATGTCCACGGCGATCGCGACGGCGGCGCGGGCCGCACGCTTGCCCGAGCGGGTCTGGAGGATCCAAAACTTCCCGCGTTCGACCGTGAACTCGATGTCCTGCATGTCGCGGTAGTGGTCCTCGAGGAGCCTCGCAACGCGCACGAGCTGCTCGTACACGTCGGCGTGCGTCGCCCGGAGCTGGGAGATCTTCATCGGGTTCCGCGTCCCCGCGACGACGTCCTCGCCCTGGGCGTTCGCCAGGTATTCCCCGAACACCTCCTTCGTGCCCGTCGACGGGTCCCGTGTGAACGCGACGCCCGTGCCGGAGTCCGGTCCCATGTTCCCGAAGACCATCGCCTGGACGCTTGCCGCGGTCCCGAGGTCGTCGGGGATCTTGTGGAAGGTCCGGTAGTCGACGGCCCGCTTCCCCGTCCACGACCGGAACACGGCGCCGATCGCCTCCCGGAGCTGCTCCTTCGGGGACTGCGGGAAGTCGCGGCCGACCCTGTGCCGGTACACGTCCTGGAAGGCCCGGACCACGGACGCCAGCTCGTCCGGCGGGAGGTCCGCGGCCTTCCGGTCCCCCTTTGCACGGTCCAGGACCTCCTCGAAGTCGCGTCCGTCGAGCTCGTGGACGATCCGCCCGAACATCGCGATGAGCCGTCGGTACGTGTCCCATGCGAACCGCTCGTCCCGCGTCCGGTCCGCGAGGCCGCGCACGGTCTCGTCGTTCAGGCCGATGTTGAGGACCGTGTCCATCATCCCGGGCATCGAGAACTTCGCGCCCGAGCGGACGGACACGAGGAGAGGGTTCGCTGCGTCGCCGAACGTTCGGCCCGCACGGGCCTCGATCGCGGCGAGGCCTTCCTCGACCTGGGCGAACATCCCGGGCGGGAAGCGGCCCTTCCGGCCGTACGCGACGCACGCCTTTGTCGTGATCGTGAAACCCGGCGGTACGGGGAGGCCGAGTCGCGTCATCTCCGCGAGGCCCGCGCCCTTCCCGCCCAGCAGGTCCCGCATCGAGGCGGCCCCTTCCTCGAAGAGGTAGACGTACTTGGGCAGGGCTCCACCCACCGACGGTGCGTAGCCGTGTGAGTTATATAACGGTTCTTCGGCGCCCCTCGGTCACCGCGCGGAGTCGAGGATCTCCAGCAGCTTCACCCCTCGGACGAGCACGACGAGGGCGTACAACATCTCGAGGACGGCGACCTTCGCGCCGACCGGCACGCCCGGGTCGTCGAGCTGTCGAAACACGTCGTCGATCTTCGCGCGCGCGTCGCGGATCGCCTCGAGGCCCTCCCGCTCCCGGAACTCCATCGCGGCGGACCACAGCTCGTCCTGGAGGCCGAGGACGTGGGTGCGGTACGTCGACTCGAGGACGACGTTGGAACCGCGGACGTACTGACGGCTCGCGAGGAACATGAGGCCCTCCGCGAGGGCGCTCATCAGGAGGCGCATCGGGGTCACCTTCTCCGCCGTCAGGAGGGTCTCGAGCGACAGGACGCCGATCGATCCGAGGTCGAACAGGCTCGCGGTCTCCGCGGCCTGGCGGGAGCCGCTGAACCCGCGGATCTCGACCGTGAACGCGTTGAGCCGAGAGAGGGCCTGGAGGGTCCTTTCCGCGGCGTCCGCCCTCTCGCGGTCCTTGCGGTCCGCGAGCCAGCGCGACGCGACCTGGAGCTCGCCGCGCAGACGGAGGAGGGACGGCTCGTCGAAGCGCGTCAGCGTGTCCTTGAACGCCTCGCGGACCCCCGCCGCGAGACGGGTCATCTCCCCCCGCGTCATGCGTCCTCGATGGGGCACCGGGGTCTAAAAGGCTGCGCCGGGAATGCCTTCACATTCCCTTCTGCCACGCCTTGATGTCCGCCCGTTTCCGCTCAAGGAAGCGGTACACGGTCGCGTGCTCGCTGCCGCGCAGGAGCATGATCACCGCCTCGCGGGCGATCGCCATCTCGAAGGTGCCGCCGATCAGGGAGACCGTGTGGCCCCACACGCTGACGTCGATGCTCGTCAGCTCCTCGAGGATTCGGCGCGTCTTGCCGCGGGAGCCGATGAGACGCGCCTTGATCTGTGCGATCCGGTTCTTCGAGTGGGCGAAGTCCTTCACGTCGAACACCTCGAGGTACGCGTCCTCGTCGAGCAGACGGAACGCCCGCACCTCGGAGAAACCGCGCGCGATCGCCGTGACCATGTCACGGGCCTTCAGGGCGAGGACGGGATCGCTCGCGCGGGTCTCGTCGATCGTGACCTCGCCCGTTTCCGAGTCCACCTCGATCGAGGTGCCCGTGTCCTCCTCGAGACGGGCCTTCGTCGCGCCTTCCGGGCCGATCAGGACACCGATCCGGTCGGCCGGGATGCGCGCGTAGAGCATCTCAGTCCTCCGCCACGCGACGTCCGAGCGCGTCCGCGGACGTGTTGACGCCGAGGCGCCGGAAGAACCGCGTGATGTTCGCGAGGTCGCGTCGGAACCACTCCTCTGCGCGCGGGTGGTCCCGGGGCACGGACTGCCCGACGTCGATCACGACCACGTGACCGTCCCAGAACAGCAGGTTGTACTCGCTCAGGTCGGCGTGGACGAGCTCCGCCTTGCGGATCGCCCTCATGTTCGCGACAACGTCCTCGTACACGTCGACCGGGTCGTCCAGGCGAACCTCGCGCAGGAGCGGCGCGGGTCGCGTCTCGTCACCGATGTAGTCCATCACGAGGATGTTCGCGAGGAGGGCCGCCGGCTGAGGCACGCGGACCCCCGCCGCGGCCATCCGCAGGAGGTTCTTGTGCTCCTTCCGAGCCCACGCGAGGATCGTCGGCCTCGTCCCCCCTTTCACACCCTTGAACCTCGGGTCGCCTTCGATGTATCGCGCGATGTTCCGGAACGTCGACGTCGCGATGCGATAGATCTTGACGGCCTTCGCGCCGCCCGACGCGTCCGTCGCGTGGAACACGTTCGCCTCCTTCCCCGTGCTCACGGGGTAGTCGAGGGTGCTGATCGCCCCGTCGCTGATGAGCTTCGCGAGGTTCAGGAGGGCCGCGCGGTCGAACACCTGGTCGTACGTCTTCCGGGCATCGGAGTCCTTCTCCCGCGTCCGGAACGAGTCGATCTCCGCCTCGAGCTCGCGGAGGCGTCTCTCGTCGATCATGTCAGGCGGCGCGCGAACGTCGGCCGATGCGGTAAAGCTTTGTGGGCCCGTCAGAAGATGTTGATCGAGCTCGGGATGACGCCCCGCCGGGACATGTAGGTCGACTCCGTCTTCGTGTAGCGGTGGCGGATGTCGCACTTCTCGTCCTGGAACTGCCACACCCGAATCACGAGGAGGTCGCCCTCCCGAATCCACATGCGCTTCTTGAGCTTGCCCGGGATCCGGCCGAGGCGGCTCTTCCCGTCCGCGCACATGACCCGGATCCGGGACGCCCCGAGGAGCTGGTCCGCGATCCCGAAGATTTCGCCGTCCCTCGTCCTCGGCATGCGAACGCGGACGACCTCTTCGTCGGCCATCGGGGTCGCCGTAGGAATCGAGTCGCATTAAACGTTTGCGGCACGACGGGGCGGCTCCCGGCTCTCCCTCGACCGCCCGGGATCCGGGCCGCCGTCGACGGGCGTGTCGTGCACGGGCACGTACTCGTACGGAACAGGGGTGGGCTCGAAAAACGTCGCGTCGAGGATGTCGACGCCGACGGGCAGTCCGTACGTCTGGTCGTTCACGAAACCGAACCAGTAGACGACGACGCCGTCCCCGAACATCTCGCTGTACGGGGTGAGCTGCTTCTTGATGTGCCGACGGATCTCGTACGGGTCGCCGAACGTCGCTTTCGACTCGATCCAGTACTTCTTGCTCCCGTTCACGTCGACGGGCTTGTGGAGGAGGATGTCGGGGGTCTTGTCGTACTTCGCCCGGAGCTCCTTTTCAGTCTCGTACTTCAGCTCGCGCTCCGAGAGCCAGCGGTGAAGCTTCGCCTCGCCCCACCGGCCCCGGGCGTACTGCCGCGCGGTCCCCTCGGGCGAATAGACGAGGTCCGCGCGGCACGCGTCCCGAAGCTCCGTGCGCAGCCGGCGGTCCTTGATCGACTCCATGTCCCCGATCATCTTCCAGAACTGCTTTCGGGAAATCTTGCGCTGCTCGAGGATCATCAGCGCGGCGAGGATCGGCGGAAAGTCGAACTTGCGCGCGATGTCGACGAGCGGCACGCCGTTCTGCCACATCCACGCCAGGCGCCTCGCTTGCGCCTTGACGCGGTAGAACTTGCGCGTCGTGTCGCGCACGATCCGTTGCGTGTAGATCACGAGGAGGAGTTCCTTGTCGTAGCCGAGGTTCTCGGCCAGGAAGTCGATATCCTCCGGCGTTCCCAGCTTCTGATAAAGGTCCTGGTACTCACTCAATTTCATCGATAAACCACGGACAGGTTCGAGCAAACGCGAAAGGGATTGGGGAAGCAATGGACGTCGCTACTTAAAACTTCCCCAGTCCTTCGCGTCGACCACGTCCCATGACCGGGGGCATGCGACGGCCTCGGACGCGGCGGCCTACGGATCGATCCCGCGTCGCCAGGTGTCGTCGTCGACCGCCAGGATCGGCACCCGTCGGCGCAGGTCACCCGGGTGGAGCTTGAGCGACTCACCCGGCCGGATTGCGGCAATCATCGAGTGGACGTCGAGCTCGACGTTCGCGTAGCCGAGGACCTGTTCCGTCGGTTCCCGTGCGTCCTGCTCGGTCATGGTACCGAGCCCTTGATGATCCGGTGGTATTAATATTGAAGCGTTACAAAAATTCGTCTCGGAATACAACAGAGTGGCTGTTCGGATTCGGATGGGAATAGTCTGGCGGTGACGGCGAGTCTTCGCCCGGCCGGCGGCGCGAACCCGTCCGTGGCCCGCTGCGGGGTGTGAATGGATAAATAGCACAGCCCCGTTGAATCGCAGCCGTCGGATGCCCGCGGACATCTCGAAGATCATCAGTGACGCCGCCTACCAGGCCTACGAGCGCCGCCTCCTCCACCAGGTCAAGGGCCAGGCGATCCCGAAGCACGTCGCCATCATCATGGACGGCAACCGCCGTTTCGCGCGAGAGATCGGCCTGGGGAACGTCGACGTCGGACACGAGCGTGGACGGGACAAGCTCGAGGAGGTCCTCGAGTGGTGCCTCGAGGTCGGCGTGCGCATCCTGACCGTGTACGCGTTCTCGACGGAGAACCTCCAGCGCCCGTCGAAGGAGGTCCAACACCTGATGCATCTCTTCGCGGAGAACTTCCGGAGGGTCGGGGACGACCGACGCGTCCACGACAACCGGATCATGGTGCGGGTGTTCGGGAACCGGGACCTGCTCCCGCCCGAGGTGCTCCAGGCGATCGAGTACGCCGAGGCGCGGACGAAGGACTACGATCAGTACCGCTTCAACCTCGCCGTGGCCTACGGTGGGCGAGAGGAGATCCTCGATGCGATCCGCGACGTCGTCCGGGATGCGAAGGACGGCAAGGTGCGGCCGGAGGACATCAACGAGACGTTCTTCAGCCACCGCCTGTACACCGCGGACCTCCCGGACCCCGACCTCGTCCTGAGGACGAGCGGGGAGGAGCGCATCTCGAACTTCCTCCTGTGGCAGCTCGCGTATTCCGAGCTGTATTTCGTCGACGTGTACTGGCCCGGGTTCCGGAAGATCGACTTTCTCCGGGCCCTCCGGTCGTACCAGATGCGCCAGCGGCGGTTCGGCGAGTAGTCGACCGGAGCCGTTAAGTCGGGGTTCCAGGTTGGGCGGCGGGATGCGGGGCGAGGTCGTCTACTTCCGGCCCTTCGACCTCGGGGGCTCGGTCGACCTGGAGGAGATCCGGAGGCGGGCGCCGAGGGACTTCCTCTCGGGCCGCGTGCCGACGGATCGTGCCACCCCGAAGTACGTCCAGTTCCCCGAGCCGCTCCTCGTCACGGTCGACCGGCGCTCCCTCGAGACGAACCTCGGCCCGATCGCGGTCGACCTCGCCGTGCGGCTGTATGCGGTCGGTTCCCTCGCGATCACGCTCCGCACGCCGTTCGACGTCCCTCGACTGCGCGACCTCATCCCCTTCGCCGGCATCCGGATCCGCACGGAGTCCGGAGAGGAGAGCCTCGAAGGATACTGCGGTCGCATCGCGCGGCGGATCGAGGAGGACCTCGTCCCGTACCTCCACGACACGTACGAGGTCACGACGACGCCGGAGCCGTACCTCGCGTACTGCATCACGGAGCCGGACGTCCCCGCGCGGACGTTCGTCGAGGCCAGGCGGCGGGAGGTCACCGCCCTCTTGGCCTCGGACCCGAGGCCCGACGACATCAGCGAGGAGGAGGTCGAGGACGCGTGGCGCACCTGGTTCACGTACTACCACGACGACCTCGTCGTCGTCGAGTGGGACGCGGCCCTGGTAATCGAGCCGAGCGGGCGATACGAGGACGTCCTCGCGGTCTTCGAGGTCGCAAACCTCCAACTCCTCGAGCTGCGGACGTTCGACGCGTACCTGGACCGGGTCGTCGACGAGGCGTACGACGACCTCGACGCGCTGCTGGGGCGCGGCCTCCTCCGCAGCGGGCGTGAGATGGTGAAGGAGCTCGCGAACGTGCGCATGGACTTCGCCGAGGTGACGGACGAGGTCGTGAACATCACGAAGTTCTTCGGGGAGTGGTACCTCGGCAAGGTCTACATGGGATGCGCCCGGAAATTCGACCTCGACTCCTGGCGGCGCGTCGTGACGGAGAAGGTGAAGGCCTTGAGCGAAATCTACCACGTCGCGCAGACGGAGGTCGAGGGGCGTCGGATGTTCTGGCTCGAGGTCCTCATCGTCCTCCTGTTCATCGCGGACCTCGTGCTGATCGTGTACCTCGGGTGACTCGGGCCGGCGGACATGCGAGGACCCCTTCGCGCGCGCTCCCGCCGTCAGATGACGACGATCGACCCCAGGACGGGCCGGAACACCCCCACCCCCCCCGTCCGCCTCGTGGATCGACTGGGAGAGGTCGAAGTCGATCGTGACGGACGCCGTGCCGGAGAAGGGGACGTCGAACGGCTCGACGATCTTGAGGATGCCGTCCGGCACGCGCAGCGACACCTCGTCGCCGTTCGCGCGCACGCCGCCGACGGCCGCCACGACGATCCTCACCTGCGCGTACGTGCCCGCGGGCACGCGGTCGATCGCGAGGACCTCCGCGACGTCCTGCAGGCTCAGGAGGTCGACCGTCGCCGGCGCGATCGTGAGGGAGAACCGTCCGTCCTCCTCCGCGGCGTTTGCCCGGTGGATACGCACCTCGGAGAACGTGACGTCCACACGGGCCCAGTCCGTCGGCCCGTCGCGGACCCGGATGACGACCGTGCCCGTCGCGAAGACCGCGAGGTACGCGGAGCCGGCGAGCGCGAGGACCAGGCCGATCGCGAGCGGGAGCACGACTCGACGCCGCAGGAGGCCCATCCGTCTCCTCCGTCCGGACGATGCCGGCGAAGCGTATCCAAAACCCTCGACTCGCGGGCGTACGGCGTCACACGGTCGCGAGCGGGGGAGGGACCCCGATCGCCTCGTACACCCGGTCGACGGACCGGCGGGCCTGCACCTCGTCGTCCGTCTTCACGAGGACCTTCCCGCTCTCGTAGACCGTGAGCTCGGGCTCGCCCTCGAGGATCAGCATGACCTTCACGTCGTTCACACGCCAGCCTGCGCGCGCGAGCCGGTCCGCGGCCTGGGAGAGGTCGATCCGGGCCGGCCTCTTGAGCGTCGAGATGAAGGCCGTCGCCGTGCGGCACGGCTTGAGCAGGTAGTACGTCATCGCGTCGCCTTGGAACCGATCGGGGGAGCCCCAGCGAGGCGGTCCGTCATGAACTTTTCCGCGGCGACGCCCTCGAGGGCGCGCGCGACGAGCGACGCGACGTCGAGCTTCGCCTCCTCCTCGAGGACCTGCGCGAGCCGCGCGTGCGTCGCGGGCGCGGGCGGTCCGAGCAGGTCGCAAATCTCCGGACCCTTCGAGACCTCGTACGTGCCGATGGCCTTCGCCCGGTCGATGATCTCCTGCTTGTCGAAGCCGATCAACGGCCGCAGCACGGGCCGCCGGGCGGCCTCGTCAATCGCGCGGAGGTTCGCGAGGGTCTGGCTCGACACTTGCCCGAGGTTCTCGCCCGTGACAAGGAGGTCGGCACCCTCGCGGTCGGCGATGGCGTCCGCGAGGCGGACCATGAGGCGCTTCGTGAGGACGAAATAGAACCTCCGCTCGCAGCGGTGCGCGACCTCCGCGAACGCCTCCCCAACGCGGACGACGTAAAGCGTGGGGATCCCGAGGAGCTCGCAAAGCCGGCGCGCTTTCACCGCGGCCGCGTCGTCCGTGATCGGCTCGAGGGAGAAGTGTGCGGCGACGAGATCGAGCCCCTGCCGGGAAAGCAGGTGGCCCGCGACGGGGCTGTCGAACCCTCCGCTCAGGAGGAGGACGCCACGGTGGCCCATCGTCAAGACCCCACGTACTTCGCGTAGACCGAACGGGCCTTCACCTCGTCGGAGACGCCGCGGATCAACGTGCGTCCGTCCTCGAACACGGTCAGCCGGTGTCCCTCCGCGTCCACGACGAGGACGGACCCCGCGCGCCGCACCGTGCCGAGCCGTGCGAGGCGTCGTTCCATCGCGTCGAAGTCGACGCGGCCCGTCCGCACGGGATCCACGGAAATCGTCTCGCCACCGCACAGGGAAGCGAGCATCTGGGAGCGCTTCGCGCCGAGGAACTCCCGCTCGCCGCGCGCGCAGGCAGGACAGTCGGGCCGCCGGACGACGCGGATCCGTTGGATCTCCGGGCGCCATCCGTCGAGCACGAGGAGGTCCCCCGCGGGCGGCTCGCCCACGAGCAGGCGGATCGCCTCCCCTGCCTGGAGGGAGCCGACCTGCGCGGACACGGCGTTCAGGACGCCCGCCGTGTCGCACGTCGGGAGGGTGCCCGGGGGCGGCATGCGGGGCGTGACACAGCGGAAGCACGCGGTCTCGGGGGACCGGATCGCGAACACCATGCCGTACGTACCGACCGCCCCGCCGTAGACGAACGCGAGGCGCGCGTCGAGGGCGGTCTCGTTGAGGAGGAAGCGCGTCTCGAGGTTGTCCGTGCCGTCGACGATCAGGTCGATGCCGTCCACGACGGCCGCGACGCTTGCGGCGTGGAGATCCTTCGGGACGGCCGCGATACGGCTCGAGGAGTTCACGGCCCGGAGGCGCTCCGCGGCGGCCTCCGCCTTCGGGCGGTCCACGTCGGACTCGGAGTAGAGCGTCTGCCGCTGGAGGTTCACGACCTCGACGACATCGCGGTCGACGAGCCGCAGATGGCCGACACCCGCACGGGCGAGGAGGTCCGCGGACACGCAGCCGAGCGCTCCGACCCCGACCACGGCGACGCGCGCCCGGCCGAGCGCCCGCTGACCCTTCGGACCGATCTCCGGGAGGATCGCCTGCCGCGCGTAGCGGTCGGGATGCGTCACGTCGGACCCCAGCGGCGCGCAGCCTAATGGCCTTTTGCGACGGGTTCCGCATCGAGGACGAACGAGAGACGCAGGCCCGCCCGCACCTCGGCGACCTCCGGGCGCACGTCCTCGCCCTCCGCCGCGCGGACGATCAGTCCCGCGATCCGTTCCATGTCCGCCGCCGTCGCGCCCATCCGCGTGGCCTCGGCGGTCCCGAGACGGCCGACCGCATCGACGATCAGGTTGTTCCGCTCGAGGCGGTCTGCGAAGCCGTGCGGGGTGAGTCCCCACCGCTCCTTGAGGGCCGACCGGTCGTACGCGATCTGGTGCGACGAGGTGTACCCGTGGGCCGCGAACCGCACGGGGAAGCCCCGCGCGTCGAGTTGACGCGCGAGCGAGCGAGCGTTCGCGACGACCTGCTTCGCGTACGCCTCGCCGAACGTCCGCATCTCGAGCAGGACCTGCGCGGTCGCAGCGATCCGGTGCCAGTGGGCGTTGTCCTCGATCCGCCACATGATGCCCGCGAGCGCGCGGTCGTGCACGTCCGTGCGGTTGGCGAGCAACAGGCCGCCCTGCGGCCCCGGGAACGACTTGTGCGTGCTCGCGCTCACCACGTCGACGCCTTCGATCATGGGTCTCTGGAACGTGCCGCCGGCGACGAGCCCGAGGACATGGGAGGCGTCGTAGCCGAGGATCGCATCCACGTCGTCGCAGGCGGCGCGGAGGGACCGCACGTCGTACGGGAACAGGATCTGGCTCGCGCCGAGGAGGACGAGGCGGGGCTTCGCATCGCGGATCGCGTCCACGGCGGCCGTCGGGTCGAGGTTCCACGCGAGCTCATCGAACGGGAGGTAGCCCACCTCGAGGCCGAGATATTCCGGCAGGTAGCCCGGCGTGTAGCCCTCGTAGCCTCCGTGGTCCGGATGGACGACGAGGATGCGGTCGCCCCGGCGGCAGCACGCCTGGAGGAGGAGGAACCCGGCGAGGTGGCCGGAGAGCGGCCGGAGGGTCGCCCGGGCCGCCGAGAACACCTCGCGTGCGAGGGACTCCGCGAGGGCCTCGACCTCGTCCGTGTACCGCGTGCCGCGATACGCGTTGCCGCGGTCGCCCCACGGGGACACGTAGCCGGGGTGCGTATAACGGCCCGCGAAGTCCGATGCGAGCAGGGCGCGCGCCGCGTCGCTCATCACGTTCTCGGACGGCTGGAGGTTGACCGCCTCGGTTCGGCGCCACGTCTCGTGCGCGCGGACGAGCTCACCGAGGTCCGCCACGACGCGGGATAGGACGCGGCGACTATAAGCTCACGCGCGGAACCCGTGGAGGCGGACTCAGTTGTAGAGGTTGAACTCGTCCTTGTCCGGAACCGTGTCCCACTCTTCCTCCGCGTCCTCGAACACCGCGTTGAACAGCGCGCTGACGATCTCGCGCAGCTGCTGGATCTCGGAGCGGAGGCGGTGAATCTCCTGCAACACATCCTCGTTAGAAGGAGACATCGGACGCCGTCCTGAAGGCTGCTATTACGAGGTAGGTTCTTATTCCTTTGGTTCTCATTCTGATTGATTATTCTCGGAACGCGCCGATGCGTCGAGCGACCGTCAGTGCGACCTCGGTTCCCGGTCCCGGCCGCGTCCGTGGTCGCGGCCTCGGCCTCGTCCGCCACGTCCGCGATCGCGGTCGCGGCCGCCGCGTCCGTCACGTCCGCCTCGATCGCGACCGCCGCCTCGGCCGCGGTCCCGTCCCCCTCGGGCCGCGTCGCGATGCCTCGCCGAGACGACGCCGCCCCCGAGCTCCCGTGCCGGGACGGAGAGCTTGAGGTCGTCGTAGTCCTGGGCGAGCTTGCGACGCTCGCCCCGCTCGCACCGCGGGCACCACAGGTCGCGATCGCGCTGCTCGAGGGCACCGCGGCATTGGGAGCACCGGGCCTTCACGACGCCGAGGAACGGCTCCGCGGTCGTGAGCTGGACGGACGGCTTCACCTGGATCACCTTCGCGCGGACGATGTCGCCCAGGTGAAACGCGTCGTGGAGGTCCTCGACGTACTCCTCCGACACGGTCGAGATGTGGATCGTGCCCTCCGCCTCGCCGCTCACCTGCCGGTCGCGCCCGTGGATCGCGTTCACGGCCGCGGTCGCCATCATGCCGCGGATGTCGTCGACAACGCCGTACACGATGTCGCCGACCTTCAGCTCGGCGACGGGGTTGAAGGCCCGAACCCGCGCGACGCGTTCGTTCGGGTCGAGCTCGAGGACACCCGGGACCGCGGCGAAGATGTGGCCGCTGCGCTCGTACGTGCCCTCGCCGGGTTCAAACTCCTCCGCGACGGCGACCTCGTCGCCGGGAAGGACCAGCTCCGCTTCCATCGTAGGATCTCCGGGCCTGAGCGCCGACAGACGGGCGGGCGTATTTATCCCTTCGCCGCTTCGACTCGGAACAGGATGACGGGGACCGTCGCCGCCTCCTTGCGGTGGAACGGGAACATCCGCCGGATCGGAAACGCGAACTCGAGACGGTCCGTGACCCGAGCGCCCGCCGCCGCGAACCGGCGGACGACGAACCGCTCCGTCGTCGCGTTGTGGAACGCGTAGACGACGCGCCCGACGTCGAGCGCCTTGTCGAGGAACGGGAGGTCCGCGTGCCTCCGCTGCGACCCGAAGGGCGGGTTCATCAGGACCGTGTCGAACGTCCCCGTGACGGCGCCCACGTCGGCGACCCGCCACTCGATCGGGAGGCCGAGCGTGCGCGCGTTCCGACGTGCGGCCTCGATCGCGTCCGCGTCCACGTCGATGCCGACGACCTCGTCCGCGCCGACGAGGGCGACCGCGATGGCGAGGACGCCGGCCCCGCACCCCGCGTCGAGCACCCGGCGGCCCGCCACGTCTCCCTTCGCGAGCGCGAGGTACGCGACGTCCGCCGCGATCCCTGCGGGGGTCGGGTACTGCTCGAGCGTCTCCCGGGGCCGAGGGATCGGTTCCAGGGACTCGAGGATGCGTTCGAGCTCGGCCTTCTTCGTTCGGGCCACCCCGCGCGCCGCGGGGCGGGGCTACGCTTCCTCGAGCGGCGAGACGACCTTCCGGCTCTCCTCCGCACCCTTCGTCGTGATGTGCGCGGTGAAGTCCGACGGCCCCTGCCACCCGAGGACGACGAGCCCTTCGCCTTCCAGGCGCGACAGATGCTCAATGAGCGACTCGGGATTCAAACCTTTCAACACCTCGAGGAACTGCGCCCGCGTCATGCCGAGGCTCCCTCGCTTCGCGAGGAGGAGGACGATCTTCTCCCGGACACCCCGGTCCGCCACCTGCGACCGCTCGAGGCGGACGGCCTGGTCGACGATGTCGACCGCGAGCGCGTTGAACGCGTTGTCGACGGACTCGCCGGTCCGCGCGCACGTCAGGATGTACGGCGCGTCGTACGCCTCCGCGACCTTCCGGATCTCGCCATCCGTGATCGCGCGGCGGTCGACGAGGTCCTTCTTGTTCACGAGGATGTACACCGGCACGTCCCCCGTGACCTCGAGGGCGGCGGGGATCCACTCGTTCAGGGCGAGGAGGCTGTCCCGGCGCGTGATGTCGCACACGCCCACCAGGCCCTGCGCGCCGTGGAAGTACGTCTCCCCGACCATGTCGCGGAAGCCGCGCTGCCCCATGATGTCGAAGATCGACAGGTCGACCTGGACGACGAACTCGTCGCCGTAGGGCACGGTGAGCTGGATCTTCGACACCTTCGTGCCGATCGTGTGCAGGTACGAGTCCTCGTACTCATCGAGGACGAAGCGGCGGATCAGGGACGTCTTCCCGACGCCGCCCTCCCCCATGAGGGCGAGCTTCGACTTCATCCGGCGGACGGTTGGCATCGGGCGGTCCCCCTAGCGATACGGCATGCGCGCCGCTATAAGGGAATCGAACAGGTTCTCGCGGACGGAAACTCTTATCCGAGTCCGCGGGGTCGCGCGGACCTCGTGGGACCCTCGCCGGACCGCCGACGGAACGTGCGCGCGATCGGCGCGGTGAACGTCCTCGCGGGGACCTACAACAACCTCCTGCAGGTCGTCCTCCAGCCCTTCGTCGTGCGGATCGCCGGGTCCGTCGCGGCGCTGAGCCTCCTGCAGACGTTTGCGAACCGCCTCGGCGGGGTCGTCGGGTCGCTCGCGCAGCTCGCGGGCGGGCACCTCGCGGACCGGTGGGGCCGGAAGCCCGTGATCCTGCTCCAGTCTGCGTTCCTCCTGGCGAGCCTGACCCTGTTCCTCCTGACGGCGCTCACGGAGCAAGGATGGTTCCTCGTCCCGGCGTTCCTGTTCTTGGGACTGGGACTCGTCGGCGCACCGGCGATCCAGTCGACGGTCGCGGAGAGCGTCGAGACGGAGGCGCGCGCGATGGCGTACTCGAAGGTCCTCTTCGCCCTCCAGCTCCCGGCGGCCGCCATCGCGTTCGTCGGCGGGTACCTGGCGGACGCGTTCGGCTATCCGCTCGTCTTCGCGATCAGCGTCGCCCTCGAGGCCGTGAACTTCGGGATCTTCGCGGTCGTCCTGCGGGAGACCCTCGTCCACGGGAACGGCGAGCGCTGGACCCTGCGCCGCGCGTTCCGCCTGGAGGACGCCCGGCTCCGCGGCATCCTCGCCGTGACGACCGTCGACTCGTTCGCCTGGTCGATCACGATCCTCATCGTCTACGGCATGGCCGCGGAGAGGTACGGCTTCACGAACGCGGACCTCGGAATCATCGTCGGAGTGTGGGCCGTCGTCTTCGCGGGAACCGCCCTCCCGGTCGGGAAGCTCGTCGAGCGCTACGGCAGCCGGCGGATGATCCTGTTCTCGGAGTCCCTCGGCATCCCCGTCTTCCTCGGATGGTTCCTCGCGACGACGCGGGAGGGGTTCGCCCTCGTGTCCGTGGCGAACGGGCTCGCCGCGGCCACCTGGGTCCCCGCGTGGCAGACGCTCATCGCGAACTCCGTCGAGGACCGCGTCCGCGCGAAGGTCACGGGGAAACTGAGCGCCGCGCGGGGCCTCCTCTCGTTCCCTGCGCCGCTCCTCGGCGGGTACCTCTACGCGTCCTACGGATACGGCGCGCCGATCCTCTCGAGCTTCGTCGGCGTGCTCGTCACCATCACGTTCATCCTGCGTTTCGTCCACGACCCTCCGAGACCTCGGGATGCCTCCTGATTATCAGGAACGCCGATCGCCCGCGCGTTCCACCGTTCAAGAACAAAAATCAGCACGAACGTCGATGCCTTTATGCACGTCGCACCGAACGACGTACGCATGCGACTCCCACCGACCGTCCCGCAGATCCCCGTGCCGGGGTGGATCATCGAGTGGTCCAAGTCGCGAAACCTCTTCCTGTCGATGGCCCACAACCCGTGGGTCCTGCGCCCGAACTGAGCCTCGGGCCTCCGTCACGCGATCCCGCCGCTTTTCGGCCTCGTCGATGGGGACGCGAGGCGCCGGAACGCCGATTCGAGCACGTCGACGGACCGCAGGAACTCGACGATCGCGAGCCGCTCGAGGGGTCCGTGGTCGAGCGTCGGGTCGCCGGGCCCGTACGAGGCCATGGGGACGTCCCACACGCGGGCGGCGAGGTTCATGTCCGAGGTCCCCGCCTTGAGGAGATAGCCGGGTCGACCGCCGCGGTCCCGAATCCCGCCGACGAGGGCCCGGACGGCGCGGTTCCCCTTCTCGACGAGGACGCCGTCCACGGGCGGGGACCACCGGAGGTCGGGCGATGCCTCCGCGAGGGCGGCCCAGTCGAACCCGTTCGACGCGCGGACGTCCACCTCGAACGACGCGGACTCCTCGTCGACGCGGGCCTCGTGGGCCCAGCGGACGAGGCGGGCCGTCGGGGAGTCGAACGGGCGCGAGCGCGCGCGGGCCGCGACGAACGACTGGACGCGCGCCGCCGCGGCGACCGCGCAGTCGAGGGCCCCGGGCGTCGGCGACGAGGCATGGCTCGGCACGGAGGTCGTGTGGAACCGTCCGGCTCGGCGGCCCCGGTAGCCCACCGCGACTCGGTTCCACCCGGACGGCTCGCCGACGAGGAGGGCGTCCGGCGGGTCGCCGCGCAGGAGATGGAGGGCTCCCCGGGAGTCCGTCTCCTCGCCGACCGCCGCGACGACGGTCCGCGTTCCGGGTCCGTCGGGTCCGAGCCGCGCCGCCGCGAGCAGGCCGGCCGCAAGGGCGCCCTTCGCGTCGACGACCCCGCGGCCCGAGAGGCTCCCCGACTCGAACCGCACGGGCCAGAAGCCGGGGGTCGTGTCGATGTGACCCAGGAACATCGTGTGCGGGCCCACCGACCCGATCGTCGCGAGGACGTTCCCGACGGCGTCGCGCTCCGTGCGGAAGCCGAGGCGGGCCGCCCTCGCCGCGAAGACGTCGCAGGCCGCGCCCTCGTCGCCCGAGGGACTCGGCACCTCGACGAGGTCCAGGAGGAGACGAAGCTCATCCATGCGCCAGCGCCTCCTCGAACGCGACGGCCGCCCGATGCAGATCGTCCGGCGCAATCACGAGCGGCGGGAGGAACCGGACGGTCGTCGTGCCGGCGTGGAGGGCGAGGACCCCTCGATCGGCCATGCCCTGCAGGACCGGTTGGGCGTTTGCCCGGAGCTCCGCGGCGACCATGAGGCCGACCCCGCGGACCTCCCGGACGCGGCCCGGCTCGATCGACCGGAGGGCCTCGAGGAACGCGCGGCCGAGCCGCTCCGCGCGCTCCCACAGCCGGTCCCGCACGAGGACGCGGAGGTTGGCGGCACCGGCCGCGCACGCGAGCGGGTTGCCGCC
>JBQTHW010000223.1:0-4121 GCA_052389495.1 Methanobacteriota archaeon
GCCCGAGTTGCCCGCGCTCGCGACGACGAGCACGCCGGCGTCCGTGACGGCCCGGTAGACCGCCTCCTCCTCGGGGGAGGACGACGCGCCGCCCAGGCTCAGGTTGATCACGAAGGGAGCGTCCTTCAGCTCGCCGTTCGCGGCGTCGCCCTTCTTCAGGCTCTCGACGTAGTCGAGGCCGGAGAAGATCGAGCTGTCCCAGCAGTACACCCCGACGTCGCACACGCGGACCGGGATGATCGTCGCCTCGGGCGCGACGCCCGGGACGGCGTACGTGCCCTTCGTGCCCGTGGCCGGCTCGTTGAACAGCAGGCCGAACTGGCCCGTCTGGGACTTGTCGTGGAGCGTGTACCCGATCACCGTGGCCGACGTGGCGGTCCCGTGCCCGTTCCGGTCCCGGGCGAGCATGTCGGGGACCGGATTCCCGTTCGCGCCCGTGAAGGCGCGGCCCAGGTCGTACCTCACGCGACCCGCGTCGAGGTAGTCCCGCCAGTTCGGCACGAGGCCGGAGTCGAGGATCGCGACGTACACGCCGGCGCCTCGCGCGGCCGTGTTCTCGCGGTTGATGAAGTCCAGGTTGTACGTGTTCGCGAGCGCGATGGGCGTGACATCGCCCTCGTCCCGCGTCGGGCCCGCGCCGCCGTGAAGCTCCCGAAGCGTGTCGGGGGCGACGCGCACGACGAAGTCGAGTGCGGACACGGACGCGATTCGACCCTGGGGCAGGTTGCCCGATACGGCGGGCAGGTTCCGGTACGCCAATCCGACGTTGAACCCCTTCGCCTGGAGCTTCGCGAGCTGGTCCGCGGTCGCGGGCGCCTTCAGGTACACGATCACGGGGCCGCCCGAGTCGCTCGCGGCGAGGACCGCCGGCGAGGCGAACGCGGCCATGAATCCGGCGAGCACGAAGCTCACAAGAAGCGTTCTGCGTCGATACATCATTCAACCCCTCCCGAGCCGATGCCGGGAGGGGAGGTAATCCGGGGGGGCCACTTGAGGCTATCCTCTCCCTCCCACCGTGGTATCAACGCCGAGAACGCGTCCCGCGGTCGGCTCCGCGCCGGCCTCCGTGTTCGACAACCCCATGCCCGACGGGCGCATGCCACGTCCCGTGGCGGCGGACCGGGCCGTGTTCACGATCCGGGGCCTCGAGTGCGCGAGCTGCTCCCTCGACGTGGGCCGCGTCCTGGCGCGCGTGCCGGGCGTCCTCGACGCGAACGTCAACTACGTCGCGGACCGGGGCTTCGTCGAGTTCGACCCCTCGAGGACGACGTGGGCCGCGATCGCGCAGCTCCTGGCGGGTCGCGGCTACTCCGTCGTGTGCGTGCGCTAGCCGCGCGTCCGTTCGCCTCGTTGATTCTCGCCCCGGAACGCTTATTCGACGCCGCGCCGACACGGCGTCCCGATGGGCTGGGTCACGCGACGGATCGCGGGCTACATCACCTTCGCGATCGTCACGGGAATCCTCAGCTTCGCGGCCGTCATAGGGGGCTACCTGACGGGACCCGCGAGCCTCACCACGACGTGCGGGATCGTGATCCTCGGGACCGCCTTCCTCGTGTCCCTCGGCGTGACGAGCTCGATGAAGCGGAAGGACCTCGCGCAGAAGGCGTGGGAACAGAACGCGCAGGCGTGGCAGGTGTACTACGCGGGCGTCGGGCAGGCGTGGCGGAACTACTACGCGCGGGCGTACGCGCCCCCGGCCCCTCCCACGGCCCCGCCGCCGGCGCCTCCGCGAAGGCCGTAGGCTCGCAAACCTCATGAGCCCCCGTCCCCTCGACGGGCGGCGATGTTCCTCGAGCAGCGGATCATCGGCACGATGCAGAACTTCGGCTACGTGATCGGCGACCCGGCCACGAGGACGGCGGCCGTCGTCGACCCGAGCTTCGACGCGCGGGTCCTCCAGAAGGCCGCGTCGGAGAACGGCTACGAGATCGGAATCATCTTCAACACGCACCACCACCCGGACCACGTGTTCGACAACGAGCGCCTGGCGGACGAGACGGGCGCGAAGGTCGCGGCGCACCGCCTCAGCGAGGTGCGGAAGGACCTCGTCCTGGAGGACGGCCAGGTCGTCCCGCTCGGCGAGCTCAAGGTGAAGGTCGTCCACACGCCGGGCCACTCGCCCGACTCCTCGTGCTTCGTCGTCGCGGGCCACGTGTTCACGGGCGACTGCCTCTTCGTCGGCGACTGCGGGCGCGTGGACCTGCCCGGGTCCAGCGTCGAGGAGATGTACGATTCGCTCTTCAACCGCGTGCGCCGGATGGACGAGGACCTCGTCGTGTGCCCCGGCCACCACTACGGCCGGTCGCCGCGGTCGACGATCGGCCACGAGAAACGGACGAACGACGCGCTCCGGCCGAGGAGCCTCGAGGAGTTCAAGGCGTTCATGCGGGCGCCCTAGCCCGCGGCGATGTCCGCCTCGACGCTCTCCGCCGACGCCTTCTTCTTCGAGGTCCGCGGCGTCCGGGGTTTCTTCGGTCCGGGGGCCTTCCCCTTCCGGCCCTTCCCGTTCTTCGCGGGGCACTGCATGTTCAGGCACAGGACCCACGGTCGGCGGCCGCGCATGATCACCTTGATGACGGGATGGTTGCACGCCTTGCAGCGCTCGTCGGTGGGCACGATCAGCCCGCGCTGCGGGAGCGGATACGAATTGTCGCAGGCCGGGTACGTCGAGCAGCCGACGAACCGCTTCCCCCGGGAGCCGTGCCGGATCGACAGCTCGCCGACGCCGCACTTGTCGCACTTCCCGATGAACGACTTCTCGCGGACGGTCGGGCAGTCCGACGCGACGCAGAACGTCGTCGTGCGTCCCCGGTCCGTGTGGCGGATCATCGGCGAGCCGCACTCGGGGCATCGCTCCTCCGCGCTCTGGATCGTGCCAATCTGGGGCAGCGGATGCGTGTTCCGGCACGCGGGGTATCGGTTGCAGCCGAGGAAGCGCGATCCGCGCCGGGAACGCACGACCATCAGGTCGCCCTCGCCGCAGACGTTGCACTTCCCGATGTAGTTCTGCTCCCGGAGCGCCGCCTCGATCTCCTGGCCGATCGCCTGCCGGTTCGTCTGCAGGATGTCGAGGACCTCCGTGAGCATCTGCTGCGACTCCCGGACGACGTCCTCCCGGTTCCGCACCCCGCGGGCGATCTCGTCCATGTCCTCCTCGAGGTGCGCCGTCATCTCGGGCTGGATGATCCGTTCCGCGTGGTCCTCGAGGGCCTGGACGACCGCGCGGCCCGAGACCGTCGGCGCGGGGTATCGGCCCTCGATGAACTTCCGGTCGTACAGCTTCTTGATGATGTCCGCGCGCGTCGACTTCGTGCCGAGGCCGAGCCGTTCCATCTCCTGGACGAGGGCTCCCTCGCTGAATCGCGGCGGAGGCTTCGTGCGGTCCTCGCGCAGGTCGACGGGTCCGACGCGTTCGAGGGCCTCGTCGACCGCGAGGGGCGGAAGGTTCGCCTCGCGCACCTGCCAGTAGGGGTAGTACTTGCGCCAGCCGAGGTCCTTCATCCGGTAGCCCTCGGCCTGGAACGCCTGTCCGCCGAGGTCGATCTTCGCCTCCGACGTGAGGGCGAGCGCGTTCGGGGCGACGGTCGCGAAGAACCGGCGGACGACGAGTTCGTAGACCCGCCAGTGGTCCTGGCGTCGGATCTTCTCCTTCGTCGCGCCGGCCACGGGATAGATCGGCGGGTGGTCCGTCGCCTGGGTGCGGCCGCGCGACGGGCTGATCCGCTCCTGGGCGGCAAGCTCGCGTGCCTCGACGGCGAAGGGCGAGTCGTGGAGCTTCTCGAGGACCGTGCGGAGGTTCACGGTCGCCGGATAGACCGTGTTGTCCGTCCGCGGGTACGAGATGAAGCCGGATTGGTAGAGGTCCTCCGCGATCCGCATCGCCTGCGCGGCGCCGAAGCCCATGCGGTTCGCCTCGGAGACGAACATCGTCGTGTTGAAGGGTGGCGGCGGGCGTTCCTCCCGCTCGTTCTGCAGGTACTCGCGGACGATGCCTCGGTCCGCGCGGTCCGCCTGGGCCTTCGCGGTCTCCGCCTCGCGGCGCGCCCAGAAAGGTCCGTTCGCGTGGGCGGCCTCGAACTCGACGGGCGCGCCATCGACCTCCTTGCGGAACTTCGCGT
>JBQTHW010000224.1:0-10227 GCA_052389495.1 Methanobacteriota archaeon
GCCTACCGGATAAAAGGGTTTCTCTGGCCTTTTCGCCCGTGATTTCACTCGCACGTCGGCCTAGCTGAGGATCTCGTGCAGCCGGCCGAGCTTCTGCGCGACGCGAACCTCGCGCGCAATCCGCCGCCCCGTCGACATGCCGGCCTCGACCAGGTCCGCGTACGGCGACCCGGAGATGAAGAGGTTCGTCCCCGCGACGATCCGCGTGGAGATCTCGAAGACCTTGAACGTCAGCCGGTCCGATACGATCGTCTCGAGGCAGACTGGGCCGATCATCCCGCCGAACAGGTCGATCGACCGCTCGACCGTCCGCTCGCCCATCTCGAACGCGGCGGGAAGCAGGGATTCCCGGAGGACGACGGGCATGTTCCCCGTCACGACAAACGTGGGGAAGAGGTCGATCTTCCGAAGGGCCTCCTGCGCGCCGAGCTTGTACATCTCGTCGATGTTCGCCTCGTCGCGCCGGTCGATCCCCAGCAGCTCGAGCGCTCCTCGCGAGAGGCGATAGCCGCCGTCGACGAGGGGCGAATAGAAGTAATGGATGTAGTACCGCGTGCCGACGATGTACTCCTGGATCGCGTACTTCATCCCCGGACGGACCGACTCGCGGAAGTCCTCGTAGTTCTTCGCGATGAACGACCCACGGCCGCCCTTCGCGCCGTAGTACTTCACGAACACGGGCCGGTCGATGTCCTCGGGCCGCTCGATCTTCCTCGGCATGTCGATGCCCGCGGACGCGAGCCACTCCCGCTGCTTCTCCCGATCCGTCTCCCACGCGAGGACCTTCCGGTTCCCGAACGTCGGGACGGCGAAGCGCTCGAAGTCCTTCGGCCCCATATACTCGACGAACGATCCGTGGGGCACGGCGACGGCCTGCCGCGCGACGAGCTCGTCCGCGAGGTCGACCAGGCTTTCGTAGGAGTCGACGACGAGCAGGTCGTCCGGCTTCGCGAGGGGGAAGGCGTCGTAGATGCGGGGCTTCGAGCCAATCGCGATGCCGAGCGTGCGGAAGCCCTCGAGGCGGGCGCCGTGGAAAATCTGGAGGGAGGAATGGGAGCAGACCGTCGTGACGACGGGGTCGCGATAGTCCTCGACGATCGAGTCGATCGTCCTACGGCTTACCATTATCAAGCCAATCCCTTCGACGAATTAAAGGTTTAGGGCGGAGTGAGTCATCCACGGCCCAAGAGGCCGTCGATCGCGCGCATCGCCCGGACCGTGTCGGCCACGTCGTGCGCCCGGATCACGTGGGCGCCACGGAGGACGGCGAACGCCGCCGCCGCGAGGCTGCCGCCGAGCCGTTCGTCCGGGCTGTCGCCGGCGCCGATCCGCGCGAGGAACGACTTGCGCGACACGCCGACGACGAGAGGGTGGCCCATCTCCACGAGGACGTCGAGGCGGCGCAGGAGTTCGAGGCTATCGTCCGCGGTCTTCCCGAAACCGATCCCCGGGTCCAGCGCGATCGCCTCGCTCGGCACCCCGGCGTAGCGGGCCGCACGGACGGTCCGATCGAGGTGGGCCCGCACCTCGCCCACGACGTCGGCGTAGCGGGGCTCCGACTGCATCGTCTTCGGCTCGCCGAGCATGTGCATGACGACCACGCCGGCACGCTCGCGGGAGACGACACGGATCATCTTCGGGTCCCGAAGACCCGACACGTCGTTCACCACGGACGCGCCGGCGCGGATCGCCCGCTCCGCGACCTCGGGCTTGCGCGTGTCGACGGAGATCGGCACGTCGACCTTGCCGGCGAGGCCCTCGAGGACCGGGCCGATCCGGTGCCACTCCTCGAACGCGCCGACGGGGTCCGATCCCGGTCGGGTCGACTCCCCGCCGACATCGATCAGGTCCGTCCCGTCTTCGACCATCTCGAGAGCGTGGTAGATCGCCGCCTGCGGCTCGAGGAACTTCCCGCCGTCCGCGAAGGAGTCCGGCGTGACGTTCAGGATGCCCATGACCCGCGTCCGGTCGAGGACGATCTCGCGGTCCCTCATCCGCCAGCGGCGGACCTCGTGGGCCATCGCCCGCCCATCCCGCCGCGGATATTTCAACGTCGGGCTTGGAACGGGGGCCAGCGGCTAAATACCCTGGAAGGATAACGCGAGACGGACCATGCGCGTCCTGTTCCTCCATTCGGACTACATCGAGTACGAGGTCCGGGAGAAGGCCCTGAAGGGCCTCGCCGACCTGCCCGCGGACCGTCGGCGAGGCCGCGCGGAGGAGGCGCTCGTGTGTTTCCTCAGCGCGGAGAAGCGGGACGAGGCGAACGCCGTCGGGACGGCCCTCGCCGTCGCGAAGAGCATCGAGGAGGTCGCCGGCCAGGTGGGGACGCGGCGCGTCGTCCTGTACCCGTACGCGCACCTGAGCTCGTCCCTCGCGGCGCCGGAGCCGGCCCTCGCGATCCTCGCGGCCCTCGAGAAGGATCTCGGCGCCCGAGGCCTCGAGGTCCACGCGTCTCCGTTCGGATACTACAAGTCCTTCAAGATTAGCGTGAAGGGCCACCCGCTCAGCGAGCTGTCGCGCGAGATCGTCGCGGAGGCCGCGGGCGAGGCGGACCTCTCGGAGGCCGTGAAGGCGGAGGCGAAACTCCGCTCGGACTGGTCCGTCCTCGACGTGGACGGGCGCCTGCATCCGCTATCGGTCCACGGCGGAAAGGTCACGGGCTTCGACTTCACGGGGCGCGACAACCTGCGGCGCTTCGCCGCGTACGAGATGGAGAAGGTTCGCGAGGCCAGGGAGGAGCCGCCCCA
Organism: Methanobacteriota archaeon; assembly: GCA_052389495.1. Lineage (GTDB taxonomy): Archaea > Thermoplasmatota > Thermoplasmata > RBG-16-68-12 > RBG-16-68-12 > RBG-16-68-12. The sequence goes on from JBQTHW010000224.1 coordinate 2,751, forward strand.
CGTCCGCCTGATGCGGGAGCTCGAGCTCGTCGACTACGAGCCCGGGTCGGACCCGGGCAACCTTCGATACTACCCGAAGGGCCGGCTCATCAAGTCTCTCCTCGAGGAGTTCGTCACGCAGCGCGTCCTCGAGTACGGGGCGATGGAGGTCGAGTCGCCCGTCATGTACGACTTCGAGCACCCCGCGCTCAAGTCGTACCTGGACCGCTTCCCCGCCAGGCAGTACGTCGTCCAGACGCCGAACAAGAGGACGTTCCTGCGGTTCAGCGCATGCTTCGGGCAGTTCCTCATTGCGAAGGACATGGTGATCTCGTACAAGCAGCTCCCCCTGCCGCTGTACGAGCTCACGCGCTACTCGTTCCGCGCGGAGCAGCGCGGGGAGGTCGCCGGGCTGCGCCGGCTCCGGGCGTTCACGATGCCGGACTGCCACGCCCTGTGCTCGGACCTCGACCAGGCGAAGGAGCACTTCATGGTGCGCTTCGACGTGGCGTGGAGGCTGCTCGAGGACATCGGGTTCCGTATGCCGGACGACTTCGAGGTCGGCTTCCGGGTCACGGAGGCGTTCCTCGGCGACCACCGCGACTTCGTCCTCGCGTACGTGCGGCGCTGGGGCAAGCCGATCCTCCTCGAGCGGTGGTCCGAGCAGTTCTTCTACTTCGCGCTGAAGTACGAGTGGAACTTCGTCGACGCGAACGACAAGGCGGCCGCCCTGACGACGGACCAGATCGACACGGAGAACGCACGGCGGTTCGGGATCACGTTCACGGACGAGAAGGGCGAGGCGCGCCACCCGTACATCCTGCACCTGTCGCCGAGCGGCGCGATCGAACGCGTCCTGTACGCCCTCCTCGAGAAGGCGGCGGCGGACATCGAGGCCGGCCGGCCGCCGATGCTGCCCGTCTGGCTGTGCCCCGTCCAACTTCGAATCCTCCCCGTCAGCGAGGACCAGCTCGGCGTCGCGCGGGCGTTCCTCGACCGGTTCCCCGGGGCCCGCGTGGACCTCGACGACACGGGCGACACGCTCGCCAAGAAGATCCGCCGCGCGGAGAAGGAGTGGATCCCGTACATCGCGGTCGTCGGGAAGAAGGAGGCCGCGTCCGGGCGCCTCAACGTGCGCGTGCGGGCGACGAAGGAGCAACGCGACCTCCAGACGGACGAGCTCCGGAAGCTCCTCGACGCGGACCTCGCGGGGCGTCCGTTCCGGCCCCTCCCGCTTCCGAGCCTCGTGAGCAGGCGACCGACGTTCCGCGGCTGAGGGCACGCTCTCACGGACGAGAACGAGGCCCCACCCGCTTATGCGCCCGGCGCGGGTCCGGACGGCCGGATGAAGCGGGACCTCCTGGAACTCCTCCTCGGCATCGGCGTCCTCGCCCTCGGGCTCGCGGTCGTGCTGTTCACGTTCGCCCAGGCCCTCGCCCTCGCGCAGGACCCGGGCGGGTTCCTCCAAGGCCAGCTGCCCGCGCAGCCGGGACGCGGTCCGACCTCGTCGTTCGACTGGGCGAGCAACGGGCTCGACGTCACGTTCACGGACACCTCCCAGGCGGGCGACGGTGCGATCGTGACGTGGAGCTGGGACTTCGGGGACGGGGTCCAAAGCGGCGCACAGAGCCCGGTCCATCGGTACCCAGCGGACGGGGCGTACAACGCAACCCTGGTCGTCGAGGGCGCGGGCGGGGAGCGCAGCCTGTCCCTCGCGTCCGTCGGGGTGGCCTCCACGGTCGTGCGGTCGGGGCGAAGCTTCGAGGACCCCGCGTCGAACCTGAACGTGAACTTCAACCTGAGCGGCATCCTCCTGCCCTTCGCCGTCGCGTTCCTGACGTTCGGCATGTACGTCGTGATGGCGCTCGCGGGCGGGATGGTCACGAAGGCGGGCTGGAACCTCGTCAAGCCGAAGCCCGAAACGATCAGGGTGCGGCTGAAACCGGCACACCTCACGCAAGCCGTCGAGGCGGACGCGGCCGGTGCGATGGTGCCCGCCCCCCCGCCGCCGAAGGCGTAGCCGGGTCGCCCGGACGCACGTCGCTTCCGCGCGGCGGCCTCATGGGCTCCGTAAAAAAGAGGAGGGGTTCAGAGGAAGGCCCCGCGTCGGGGGGCCGTCGACGTCGTCCAACGAGACCTGCTGGGCGACGGACTCGAGGAACGGGGAGCGGACGCCCGTCATGATCGAAAGGACGCGGATGATCCCTTCGTACCTGCGGTCCACGCGCACGCCGAAGATCACGTTCGCATCGGGCCGCATCTCCGCCGTCAGGCCTTCGACGACCTCGTGGGCCGTCCGGAGGCGGAGGGAGGGCCCCGCGCTCATGTGAATGAGCGCGCCCCGGGCGCCACGGTGGTCGACGTCGAGGAGCGGGTTGTCGAGCGTGTCCGCGACGACCCGGTCCGGGTCCTCGTCGGAGTTCTCGCCGTAGAAGACAGTCGACGTGCCACCGGATTGCAGGATCGTCTGCACGTCGTTGAAATCCAGGTTGATCAGGGACGGCACGGTGATCGACTCCGTGACGCCCTTCACGACCTCGCTGATCAGGTGGTCCATGACGGCGAACGCCTGCTCGACGGGCAGGGTGGGGACGAGGTCGAGGAGGCGGTCGTTGTCCAGCACGATGACCGCGTCGGAGGTCGCCTTGAGTCGCTGGATCCCCGCGACGGCGTGTCGCATCCGGCCGCGTTCCGCCCGGAACGGGGTCGTCGCAAGGACGAGGACGACGCTGCCCGCCGCCACGGCGAGTTCCGCCACGTGGGGCGCGACGCCCGTGCCCGTGCCGCCGCCGAGGCCCAGCGTGACGAATGTCAGGTCGGCGTCCGCCACGAGGTTCCGGAGCTCGTCCGTCGCGAGCTCCGCGCACCGCTCACCGACCTCCGGACGGCCGCCCGCCCCCATTCCGCGCGTGACCCCGGCACCGATGAGGAGCTTCCGGTCACACTGAATCGAGTCGAGGTGAACGGCGTCCGTGTTCACGACGAGCGTCTTCGCGCCGCGCACGCCAATCCGGTGGAGGCGATGGATGGAGTTGCCGCCGGCGCCGCCGCAGCCGATGACGAGGACCTTCGGATGGCCGACGGCGAAGGACTCGAGGGTTCCCTGCCTGCCGTCGCGCTGCACCGCGTCGAGTCCCATCCCTCGTATCCCATCCCCGGAGCGGCCCGCGGTGGCCACCGCCCCGCCTCGCCCGTCCGCGCCCCGGGGAGGGGCCGCGACGGCGCCATGGCGACTATCGCTCGGCCCCTTCCATGGCCTTGTGGAGCCGACGCCGGACGTACTCCCGGACCGCGTTGCGGACCGCGTCCTCGACGGACACGGAGTCGCCGGATTTCACGAGCTGCTGGAGGTCCACCACGTTCCCCTTCGGCAGTTCGATCATGAGCTTGCGGATGTAGTCGGGCGCGAACTTGAAGTCGAGGAAGCGGTCGATCGCCGACCGGATGACGTCGGAGATCGTGTCGAAGTCGCCGCTCTTCACGAGCTGCTGGAGCTGATGGATCTTGTCCGGAGGGATCCGGATCGTGACGCGCTCGGACTCGGATGGCATGGAGATGCGTCCGACGAGATAGGCTATTTTGTCTGACGAATGGCGTCTACGCTATTTATACCTATGTAAGGCAGAGTCTTTTCCGCACGGTGCGGCTCGGCGGAATCGGCTTGCGGCAGTCCGGAGGGACATCCCGACCCGCTACGGCGACGGGAGGATTCTCGAAAGGCCCCGGGTCTCCGCGAACGCGACGCCGTAGGCCTTGAGTTCGCGCAGGGCCGCTTCCGTGTCACCTGGCTTCACCTCGACGCCGCGGACCGCGTCCTTCAGCACGCGAACGCGGAATCCGCGCTTGATCGCGTCGATCGCGGACGCACGCACGCAGTATTCCGTCGCGAGGCCTGCGACGATCAGCTCCTCGACATCGTGCTCGCGCAGCACGGATTCGAGGTCCCGGCCGGAGTTCGTGACGGCCTGGAACGCGGAGTACGAGTCCTCCTCGGGGTCCATGCCCTTCGACACGACGGTCGCCTCCTTGGGGAGGCGGAATCCCGCGTGGAACCGCGCGCCCTTCGTGCCCTGGATACAGTGGGGCGGCCAGGCGCCGTACGGCTTGAAGTGACGCGTCTCCCGGGGATGCCAGTCCCGGCTCGCGACGACCGGCATTCGGCGCCGGAGGAAGACGTCGACCGCCCGGTTCACCTTCCCGACGACGGTGTCGCCATTCGGCACGGGGACCGCGCCGCCGGGGCAGAAGTCGTTCTGCAGGTCGACGACGAGCAGGGCGACCTTCGCGGGTCCCATGTCTTCGGACGGGCAACCCGTGAGTTCGCTAAAACCTTGCGGCGCGCAGCCGCCGGAAATCCTCGACGTAGTCCTGACGGAAGGCGAGCTCGTCCGGCAAGAGGTCGAACCACCGGGCCTCCCGGACGCCGCGCCCCGGACGCAACTCGGAAGACGTGGCGCGTGCGACGAACTGCGCGAAGTACCCGTGTCGGACCCTCGCCCCGTCCGTGAGGGTCTCGTTGAAGATGCGCGTGAGGGACGCATCCTCGAGCGTCAGACCGACCTCCTCGAGCACCTCGCGGTGCAGGCCGTCGACCGTCGTCTCGCCCGCCTCGAGGCGTCCGCCGGGCGTGACCCACGCGTCGCCCCAACGCGACGTCGGCGCGTGCCGGAGCAGGACGACGCACCGCGCGCCGTCATGGACGAGCCCGCCCGACGCCCAGTACGGCGAATCGTCGGAACCCGCTCCTGCGAAGTCCTCCGGCCGGACGACGAGGGTGCGCTTGACGATCGGCACACGGCCGAATCGCTCGATCGCGTCCGCGAGACGGTCCCTGCACGTGCCGACCATGGACGAAGAGCTAAGGGGAAAACATTCTTTAATCTCGCGCCGCTTCCCGACGCTCGCGAGACGGGACGACATGGCCCCCGAGGACGTATCCGACCGGGCGACGAAGGTCTACGACGCGATGAAGTCCGCAGGGCTGATCGCGGAGGACCGGATGCGCGACGCGGAGGCGATCACGAAGATGTCGAAGCTCCCGAAGAACATGGTCCTGCAGGCCCTCCAGGAGCTGCAGTCGAAGGGGTACGTCCGGCGCAAGGCGCGCGAGAAGGCGGCCGGCTACTACGTCGTAAAGTGAGCGGCCGCACGACCGGCGAATCGACAGCGGACGCAGGTTCCGTGTCACCCTCGGCGGCGGTTGCGCCGCCCGACCGCCGCGCCGACCATGAGAGGGAGGAGCGCGGACGCGTCCCCCTCGACGGTCACCTGGCGGGCGGTCTCCTTCACCTTGCCCCAGGAGATTCCCTCCCGCACGCGGGCTCCGCTCAGGCTCCCGTCCCACTCCGGCGCCGTCGTGATGTACACCGCGTAGTCGAGCCCGCCGCGGAACTGGTTCCACCAGATCGTGTGATGTTTCGACACCCCGCCGCCGACCATCAGCGCGCCCGCCTCCGTCGCGCCGAAGACGATATCCGCGAGCTCCGCCTCGTCGCGGAAGATGTCGATCCGGAAGTCCTTGTGTTCCTGCCAGAACGCCCACAGCTGGTAGCCGACCGCGCCGTCCGTGATCGCGGGCACGTACACGGGCACGCGGTTCTTCCACGCCCACCAAAGGAGCGACGTGGGGCTGCCCGTTCGCCGTCCGAGCTCCCAGAGGAGTTCCTTCGTCGTCAGGGACCGCTTGTCGGCCTTCCAGAGCGCCGCGAGCATGGGCTGGAGCCGCTTCTCCAAGACGACGCCGTACGACTCGTTCGGCACGAGGACGTTCCCGAGGCGGTTCACCCCGAGCCGGTGCAGCGCGACGTCGTCCATCTCGAAGTCGCCGTGGTAGTATGGCTGCCAGACGCGCGCGAGGTCGTGGTCCGCCGTGCCGCACGTCGTGATCACGACGTCCACGAGGCGTCGCTCGACGAGCCCGCGCAGGACGCCGCGGACGCCCGTCGCCATGAGCGCCGCCGGGAACGAGAGGAACGTCACGCACCCGCGTCGTCGGAACATCGTGCGGAGGATGTCGACCGCGTCCGCGATCTTCTTCGCGGTGAAGCCGCCCCCGTGACCCATGCGCTCGACGAGATCCTCCAGGCCGTCCACGCGGTCCATGTCGAGATCCTCGACCCTCCGGCGGAGCACGTCGGCTCGGCGCATCGCGCGGGTATCCTGGGAGCGCCGCAAAAAGGTATGCGGATGCCGGCGCGGGGCTACGTCCCAAGGAGGCCCCGCAGCGTCTCGAGGACGCCGGACGCCGAGCGCCACCGGAACGTACCGCCGCACGCGAGGCAGCGCCCCCAGCCGTTGTCGTAGAAATGCAGCCGTCGTGATGCGCAGACGCCGCACACGCCCTGGGTCGGCTTCTGGATCCCGCGCGTCCTCCGCTCTTCGTCGAGGCGCGGCTCGAGGCGCGCGATCGCCTCCTCCGCGTTCTGGGCGAAGATCATCCCCGTGACGTAGTCGCCCTTCGCGAGGACGTCGCGGGCCTGTCGCAGGAGCGTGCGGGACTCCGCCACGTCGATCCCGTAGGACTCCGCCTCCTGGACGACGGGCTCGCCGGCCGCGACGATCGCCTGGGCCCGTTCGATCTGCGCGTCGCGGAGGCGGATCGCCTTCTGGATCTGCTCCTGCTGCCCACGCATCGCGAGGCGCTCCGCGCGCTTCGCGAGGTCCCACGCGGCGGGGAAGTCCTCGAGCTCCGCGGCTCGTCGCGCCTCCGCCAGGAGGGATTCCGCCTCTACGGGGTCGGCGCCCACGGTCCGCGCGAGGGCGCAGTGGTCCGACGCGGTCGTCAACGCAGCGAGGACGGCCTCCCGCGTGGCGGACGGGCCCCCGCGGTCGTCCTCCGGGCCTTCGGACGTGTCCGCACGTCGTGTGCCGGGTTCGCCGAAACGTCGGGCGATGGACGGTCCCTCATCCCGCATCGAAGGCCTCGCGTCGCATTAAACGTTGCCGACGTCGGTCAGCCGCGGGGCCGGTAGCGGCGGAGGACCTCGACGGCCCACCGGAGCTTGCGGAACTCCCGCGGGTCGCCGCCGCGGTCCGGGTGGACGGCCTTCGCCCGGTCGCGGAACGCGCGGTCGACGTCCGCCTCGGACGGCCAGCCGCGGCCGAAGCGGTGCGGGCGCACGCGGACGTCGAGCCCGAGGATCGCGAACGCCGCGTCGATTCCCTTCGTCTGCAGGTAGAACTCCCGGAGGTCGGAGAAGACGCCGCCCGTCTCGTGCCCGCCCTCGATGCCGTACCGCCGATGGCCCCGGCCGATCGCGGAATCGGGCCGGTGGTCCCGACGGCAGGCGAAGCAGAAGAAGGCGTCGTCCACGCGGACGGAACGCGGGCCCCGACAAAAGCCTTTATTCACGTCGCCGGCGTTCGTAGCCGACGTGTCGTTCCGCGTCGGACCGTCCGTCTTCCGGGACCCGGGGAAGCTCTCCTTCGACTACCTGCCGGAGCGGATGGTCCACCGCGAGAAGCAGACGCAGCGGCTGTTCAGCCTCATGCGGCCCGT
>JBQTHW010000225.1:0-2935 GCA_052389495.1 Methanobacteriota archaeon
CTTTCCGAAGGACGTCGGGGTGCTCGGGATCGACGCCCACCTCGACTTCCGGGACTCGTACTTGGACGACCGGTGGTCCCATGCGTGTTCCGCGCGGCGCATCGCGGACCACGTCGGCGTGGAGAACGTCGTCTACATGGGCGTGCGGTCGTACAGCCGGGAGGAGCGGGAGGATCTCGAGAGGCTCGGTCTCGCGTACGTGAGCGCGTACGAGATCCACGACCGCGGGATCGTCGCGTGTGCGATGCGCGCCCTCCGCGGGATCGACCGGGACCGGATCTACCTCACAATCGACATCGACGGCATCGATCCGGCCTACGCGCCCGGCGTGGGCAACCCGGAGCCGTTCGGCCTCGCCCCCCTCCAGGTGAAGAAGCTGCTCGGCCTCCTAGGCCCGCACCTCGTCGGGATGGACCTCAACGAGGTGAGCCCGGCGTGGGACTTCGGACAGACGTCCCTCCTCGCCGCGCGCCTCGTCCGCGAGGCGATCATGCAGATCGGGGAGGCTCGGTCCTGAGCTAGCGGTAGCCCGGGATGTCCTTCCGCTTCGCCCAGATCGCGTCGAGGTCGAACTTCTTCAGCTCGCCGTGGAAGCGCCGGTCGAGGTCCCCCTTCGCCTTCTCGAGGTCCGTGAGGTCCTTCGCGTCCCTCAGACCGGCGCGGAGCGTCTCGATGTCCTTCACGAGGTCCGCGTCGAACTCGATCCCGTTCATCGCGAGGATCGACAGCGTGTTCTTCATCACGTCGAGCTCGACTCGGATGCGGTCCCTCGTGCCGACGTCCAGGAGCCGCCGGTTCATCGCGACGAGCAGCTCGCGGTGCTGCGTGAGCGCGTTGAGGATGTTCTCGATCCGCTCGTTCGCCTTGAGGAGGTGGTCCTCGAGTCGGACGACGGACTCCTGGAGGTCCCGGACGACCCCGCGGTCGCCCTTGCGCGCGCGGGCGTCGAGGCGGAGGGCGCCGAAGACGACGTCCTGCCGGCGCCGGAACGCGGCGACGTCCCGCCGCAGGCGCGCGAGCTCGCGCTCGAGGTCGACGATGCGCTCCGAGGGCGAGCGTCTCCGGCGCGCCATGCCGGAGCGATTCGACCGAGCCGATAAGAAACTTCCCGCGTGATTTCGCACGCCGCGGTGGCGCGGGGTTAAATAGCGCGCGCCCTTGGACAGCCGCCGTGGCGGAGCCGATCGTCCGCGTCGAGGTCATCTCGAAGACGTACGTGTCGAAGGAACGCAAGAAGGGGCAGCGCGGCAAGAAGCAGGTCCAAGCCCTCAAGGACGTCAGCGTGGACATCCTGGACGGCGAGGTGTTCGGGCTGCTCGGACCGAACGGCGCCGGCAAGACGACCCTCATCAAGTGCCTCACGACGCTCCTCGTCCCGACGTCCGGGCGGGCGTGGGTGAACGGCTTCGACGTCCTGACGCAGGCGGACCGCGTGCGCGCGTCGATCGGCTGCATGCTGATGGGCGACCGTGGGCTGTACTGGAAGCTCACGGGCCGGGAGAACCTCGACTTCTTCGGCGCCTTGTACCATGTCCCTCGGGGACCGCGCCGCAAGCGGCTCGAGGACCTCATCGCGCTCCTGAAGCTCGGCGACTTCGTCGACCGGACCGTCGAGACGTACTCGTCGGGGCAGCGGATGGTCGTCGCGTTTGCGAAGGCGCTCATCAACGACGCCCCGATCCTGATCCTCGACGAGCCGACCGTCACGATGGACGTGCCGACCGCCCGGGACCTGAGGCACATCGTGAAGGAGCTGAACGCCCAGGGCAAGACGATCCTGTACACGACCCACCTCATGCACGAGGCGGAGGAGCTGTGCGACCGCGTCGCGATCATCGACCACGGGCAGATCATCGCGCTCGGCACGGCGGACGACCTCAAGGCGTCGATCGCCCACGAGGACGTCGTGAGCTTGGAGGGCGTCTTCCCGGACCCGAGCGTCGAGCGGCTCCGGGCGATCCCCGGGATCCTGAACGTCGCGGCGACCGCGGAGGGCTCCGGACGGATGAACCTCGAGGTCATGTGCCAAAACTCGCGCGCGATGCTGCCGAAGATCATCGAGGCCGTGGCCGGCAACGGCGCGACGATCGAGTACATCAAGCCGAAGGAAGCGACCCTCGAGGACGTGTTCATCGCGAAGACGGGACGCACCCTGAGCGTCGACACGCGCGTCCTGGGGGAGAGGGAGGCGGCTCGGCGTGGCCGCTGAGACGGTGAGCCGGGGCCTCGGCCTCGCGCGGCCCGGCTGGCACGCGTCGCTCGCCGTCGTGTGGACCGTCTTCGTGGCGCGGCTCAAGATCATCTCGCGGTACAAGGGCGTCATCGTCCTGGAGTCCCTCCTGCCCGTGTTCTTCGCCGGCATGCCGATCTTCCTCGGCATCGCGGTCGCGGGGAGCGAGGAGGACGCGGCGGCCAACTTCTGCGAGAACACGAACGCCGCGTGCGCGGGTGCGCTCGATTACCGGCTGTACATGCTCGTCGGGTCCGCGACGTTCATGGTCGTGTCGTTGATGCTCTGGCTGATCGGCTACTGGGTGCGTCGGGAGCAGGAGACGGGGACCCTCGAGTCGATCTACCTCGCGCCCGCGAAGCGCCTCCACGTCCTGAGCGGCGTGACGTCGTACACACTCGTCCGGTCCCTGAGCGCGTTCGCGCTGGCCCTCCTGATCGGCTCCCTGCTGTTCGGCGTGAATCCGCTCACGGGGAGCCTGCTGCCCGCCCTCGGGCTCCTCGCGCTCGGCATCCCGGCGCTGTGGGGCATCTCGTTCGTCTTCGGCGCGTTCATCATGCGGATTAAGGAGGCGAACGCGGTGATCCAGATGGCCCAGTGGGTCCTCGCGTTCCTCATGGGGATCTACTTCCCCGTGACCCTGTTCCCGGGCGGGCTGCGCTGGGTCGCGATGGCGTTCCCGCCGACCCTGATGAACGACGCGGT